>CANQHU010000025.1 GCA_947623945.1 uncultured Clostridia bacterium
TTTTTCTATATTTATACATACAAGGTGAAATTTTTGCTTACAAACTTTTAAGGTGATTTTATCATAAATTAAATACAGATTAAATATTAAAAGAGTTGACATAAATCAAGAAAGATGATATAATAGCCACATAGTTTTTACTATATATTAGCTAATTAGTTTCTGTCTTTAATTTAAACATATTACCTAAGGAGGTCAGTTTTATGTTATACACAATGAAAGAAAAATTTGGTAAATGGGGATTTGTAAATGAAAACGCTGAACCAATTTGTAAATTTATTTACGATGAGGTGCGGAGCTTTTCCGAAGGACTTGCAGCAGTCAGAGTAAATGACAAATGGGGGTACATTAATGAAGATGGAGCTGAAATCTGTGAAATCAGATATGATGCTGTAGGAGATTTTCAGATTCCAAACGATTTAAATAAAATCTACAATGATCGTTCTTTGAGAGATGAGATGAAACCATCGAAATGTTGGAGTTCAATGGTATCCCCTCCTCTATATGGCACTAACTTAATGTGTTGTGTATTGTGGGATCGAATTACAGAGTTATCTTATCATTATGGAATTATGGAAGGAGAGATAGGAGAGTTAGAAAATATGATGACTGGAGCAAATGCTCGGTATATCAAAGAAAATTGTCCTAAAAATTGCAAAGATTGTTGTTCTTATAATGATAATAAATTCATGGAAAGTCTGTGGAAAATACTTAAAGTTCAGGATAATGTAGATGACATAGAATTTTTCTTTGAATATTAAATTTAGAACAGCAAATAAAAGAGGTGGTAATTTATGTTTGACTGCCTCTTTTATATTGATTTTGTGAACTTAAAATCCATTTAAACATCTATATGGACTCATATTTACAAAAAAATAATATTAATATATAATCTATATAAATTATAATGAAAGGAATGAGCTTTATGAAGATTGGATTAATTTCAGATATACATGGAAATAAAAAAGCATTAGATGCAGTTTTAGAACAATTAGAAAAGGAAAATATTGATAAAATAATATGTATAGGAGATCTAGTTGGCGGAGCTACGATGTCAGAAGAAGTAGTTCAAAAAATAATAAATATGGGGAAAAAAGTTGTTGCAGTAAGGGGAAATCGCGAAAGGTATATAATTGAGGGCATGCCCAAAGTAGTTCACGATGAAAAAATGAAAATAAGCGATGAACAATTACAGAGAAATGAGTGGATAAAAAAAGGACTAAGTGACTCATCAATAGAATTTATATCAAAACTACCAAAAGAAATAATGTGTGAAATAGAAGGAAAAAAGATTTACATTACTCACTATCCGATGAATGAAGATGGAAACTTTAGAAAGCACATAAAACAAGCAAATGTAGAAGAAAATGAAATAATGTTTAATGGAATAGATGCTGATATATATTTATATGGGCACACTCACAGAGAAATCTATAATTCTAAAAATGGTAAAGTATATATAAATCCAGGTGCATTAGGATGTCCAGAAAAAACAAATCGTGCACCTTATGGAATATTAAATATAAATAAAAAAGAAGTAGAATATAAACAACTATATGTAGAATATAATGTGCAAGAAGTTATTGACTATATACAAAATATAAAATTTCCAGGATATAAAGGAGTTTTAAGACTATTTTATGGAATTGATGATTAATAAATCATATAAATACTTATATCAATATAATAATTTGACTAATTTTACATAAAATGGCATAATGGTTTCGTAACAATTTTCTATAATAAATTCTAATTGAATTTATTACATTTTAAAGGAGAAACTATTATGTTGTTTAGTGTAATAATACCTGTTTACAATTCGGAAAGGTTTATACGGAAATGTATAAATAGCATTTTAGAACAAACCTATCAAGAATTTGAAGTTATAGTTATTGATGATGGTTCAACAGATTCAACTTCAAAAATTCTGGAAAGTTTTTCAAAAAAAGATGCTAGAATTAAAGTTTATAACTTTAATAATAGTGGTGTCACTAAAGCAAGACAAAGAGGTGTTTTGTTGGCAAAAGGGGATTATATTCTTTTTGTAGATGCAGATGATACTATTAACAAAGAGTTACTATTCAATATTTGGAAAACAATTGAAAATTTTCCGAATGTTGAAATGGTGAGGTTTAGGGCAAGAATGGTTAATGATAAACCGGAATATGACCACGAATTATATAATACTGACAATTCAAACTATAATACCTTATTAGATGGAATTACAGCTATAAAAATGTGGTGTTTTCCTAATAAGCGATATGAAGTTTTTTGGTTGTATGCTATAAAAAGGTCAAATTTGTCAATTTTACATGATTGTCCAAATTTTAAAACTAGTGGAGATTATGCATTTGTTCCTATTCTTATAGCTAAGTGCAAAAATATAATTATGATTAATTATGTTGGCTATAATTATACTTGTAATAATAATCATAGCTTAACTCATAGTATGGGATATTATCGAGAGAAAAGTAGAGCTACTAATTTTCTGTATGCATATAAATATTTAATGGAAAATATGCATCAGATAGAGCAAAAATACAACGAAGATTTTCAATTTTTTTACGAAGATTGGAAAAATAGATTATTAAAGAAGTATAATCTACTATGTGAATCTTTAAAAGATGAACTTAGGCATGATTTTGAACAGGAATTAGGCAAACAGTAAACATTAAACGAGGAAATTAAATTTTAATTTCCTCGTTTACTCCTTTTGAATTCTTGAAAAAGAGAAAAAATAAAAATATATAAAGATAGTGACATTGTAATATAACTAAAATTTTTAAAAATAGGGGGACAAAATAGCATTTTTTGAGCAAATAAGTGAGAGGATTAAAATCTTTTCACTTATTTCTATTTTGGAAAATTATAAGACTAAGTAAAAATTGCAAGTGAATAAAATGTATTAAGCTGAATAGTATTAACCGAGGTGTTATTTGTATGTGTCAAGTAGAATGTAAAAATATATTCATTTCCAAAAATGATGATGAAAGAAACAAAAATTTCAATAAAATCTGGCAGAATATAGTTAGGTTAATGATAAATAAGTAAATTTTATCGAAAACAGTTTAAAAACTTAATATTTTATGTTATAAAAATAATATAGAATATTGGTTTATTTTATTGTTTTCTTTTAAAGGAGGAAATGAATAAAATGGACAAAATAATACCTAAAGTAGCAATATATTGTAGACTATCAGAAGAAGATAGAGATAAGGAGAACAAGGAGGATGATAGTACAAGCATCCAAAATCAAAAGTTAATGTTAACAGAATATGCCATAAAACAGGGTTGGGACATACAAGGCGTTTATAGTGATGATGATTATGCTGGAGCAGATAGAAATAGACCAAACTTTAACAAGATACTAAAGCTAGCAGAAGAAAAGCAAATTAATATTATTTTATGCAAGAGCCAAAGTCGTTTTACAAGAGAACTAGAACTAGTAGAAAAATATATAAATGGTTTGTTCATTGAATGGAATATTAGATTTATTGGCTTAGTGGATAATGCAGATACTGAGGTAAAAGGCAATAAAAAATCAAGGCAAATAAATGGTTTAGTAAATGAATGGTATTTGGAGGATTTATCAGAAAATATAAAATCAGTTTTAAAAAGTAAAAGAGAACAAGGATTACATACAGGTGGCTTATCTTTATATGGGTATAATAATGATGAAAGTCAAAAAGGACATCTAATTATTGATCCGGTTGCAGCAGAAGTTGTAAGAGATATATTTTTATTGTATAATCAAGGAATGGGAAAAACGGCAATAGCTAGAGAATTAAATAACAGAGGAATACCAAATCGTACACAATACAAAAATCAAAAAGGAATTAAATATAAAATACCACCAAGTAAAACAGCAACACTTTGGAAATATTCAGCAATTTCAGAAATATTATCAAACGAAATGTATATTCGGTAATATGGTACAAGGTAGATATGGAAGTGTTTCTTATAAAAGTAAAAAAAATAAACCAAAACCTAAAGATCAATGGGTTATAGTAAATGGAACACATGAACCAATCATTGATATAAATTTATGGAATAGTGTTCAAAGTAAAATTAATAGCAATTTTAAACCTTTTACCAGTGGGAAAATAGGAATTTTTGCAAAAAAGTGCAGATGTAAAAATTGTGGTTATACATTAAAAACAAGTAAATCACACGAAGATAGATATTTGAGATGTCCAACAAGGCAAATTTCCAAAGAGAATTGTGTTGGTAGTTTTATTTCAGAAAAAGTTTTAAAAATAGTAGTATTAAAAGAATTGAATATACTAATAAACCGATACTTGAATGTAGACAAATTAGAAGAAAGCATAATATTAAATAGTTTTAGAAACGAAAAAGAAGTATTGCAAAAAGAAATTGAACAATATCAAGCGAATATAAACAAAAAGTCACAAACCATTAAAGATTCCTATATGGATAAAATAAATGGGATCATAAGTCAAGAGCAGTTTATAGAGTTTAATAAAAATTTCCAAAAAGAAAAGGAAAATTTGGAAAAATTATTAAAAGAAAAAGAAAAAAAATTGTTAGAACTTAATAATGAACAAGAAACATTGAAGTCTAAAAGACAGATACTAGAAAAATATATAAATGTAACAGAACTTTCCAGAGAAATGGTAGACAACTTAATTGATTATATAGAGGTTGGACAGAAAGACCCTATAACAAAAAAGAAATCCATTATTATACACTGGAAAATTTAATTGTTGTACTTTCAAGGTAGCAGCAGAGCAAAAAGCAAGAGCAACTTATGAAAAATTAATTGACCTTTGTCGTGATAATCCAGAAGTATTAGACCCATTAAGATATCTAAGAGAAAGAGAAGTAGTACACTTCCAAAGATTTGGAGAAGCACTTCGTGGAGTTCAAGACAAACTAGCAGAAAAGAAATTATATATGAATGATATGAAGCCATTAGACAGTAACTGTGGATGTGACAAATAAAAATAAGATGATAGAGTAGTTAGATAAAACTGCTCTATTTTTATATTATGAAATAAAAGGAAAAAATGTAATTGACAAATAAACAAACGTTTGATATTATATAGCAAATAAGAAATGAGGTTGATGTTATATGGATAATAAACTAATTGGAAATGAAAATAATATTGTATTTTATACAGATGAAAATGGAAATACCAATATAGAAGTAATCTTACAAAATGAAGATGTTTGGCTAAATGCTCAAGCAATTGCAACATTATTTGATGTTAATGATAAAGCAATTTATAAACATATATCTAATATATATGAACAAGAAGAATTAGAAGAAAATTCAACATTCTCCATTTTGGAGACTATTGGAAAAAACGGACATACATATAAAACAAAATATTACAATTTAGATATGATTATATCTATTGGATATAGAGTAAATTCAAAAAAAGCAGTTAAATTTAGACAATGGGCAAATAAAATAATAAAAGAATATATGATAAAGGGATTTGCTTTAGATGATGACAGATTTTTAAAAGGTGGTAAAGTAAATAAGCAATATTTTGAAGATTTATTGGTAAGAATAAAAGCAATTCGTGCAAGTGAAAGAATGGCTTATCAAAAAATAACAGACTTATTTATAGCAACATCTATTGACTATGATAAAAAATCTGAAGAAGCATATTTATTTTTCAAAATTGTTCAAAATAAATTACATTATGCAATAACAGGACATACTGCAGCAGAATTAATTTATGAAAGAGCGAATGCAGAAAAAGAAAATATGGGATTAACGACATGGGAAGAAGCTCCTGATGGGATGATATATAAATATGATGTAAGTATAGCTAAAAATTATTTAAATGAAGAAGAAATAAGAAAATTGAATAATCTTACTACTTTTTTTCTAGATTACGCAGAAGCAATGGCAGAAGAAAATCACATAATGACAATGAAAAATTGGATAGATGAGACTGATAACCTTTTGAAATTTAGAAAAAAAGAAATATTGCAAAATGCAGGAAAAATTTCCCACGACCAAGCTATTGAAAAAGCCAATAAAGAGTATGAAAAATTTAAAGTAAAACAAGATATGCAATATATTTCTAGTATGGATGAAATGTACCAAAGATATTTGAAAGAAAATAATAATAAATAACGGGGAAACTATTCTATTTTTATATTATGAAATAAAAGGAAAAAATGTTGATTAATTCCTAAATTTATGATAGACTAAAAACGTATTGTCAATAATAATATATAAAGAATAAACTATAAAAAAGGATGGATGTAAAAATGAAAAAAAGTATTGCAATTTTATTAACAATTTTATTAATTTTTATTACTGCAACAACAGTTTTAGCAGCAGAAAAAGTAGAATTAACAACAAACAAATCAGAACTGAATGTAGGAGAAGAATTTCAAATATCGATAAATTTTGATAGTGAAGAAACATCGTTATATTCTTATACTGCAAAATTAAACTATGATAAAGATATATTTGAAGAAATAGAAAAGGAAGACTTTGAAGAACAAGAAAATTGGTCAGACATTACATATAGTAAATATGATAATAAGTTTTCTTTAAGTAGCAAAGATGAAGAAAATAATCAAAAAGTTTTAAACATAAACCTTAAAGTAAAAGAAAATGCAAAATCAGGGGAAACTACTATTACTCTACATAGTGCAAGTGCATCAAATGGAGAAAATACTATAGAATTAGAAGATGCATCACAAAAAATTAATATAATAGGTTCTCAAACTACTGAAACAAAAAGTCAATTTCCATGGCTAGTTTTAATATTTCTTATATTATGCGTAGCTATTGTTTTTTGCGTTGTAAAAATATTACCTAAATTGAATTTAACAAAGAAAGAAAAGAATGTAATTACAGCAATTGCAATAATTTTAGTTATTGCATTACTTATAGTTTGTTTTAAGAAAATATTCTTAAAATCAGAGGATGTAAATACAGAGCCTACAATCAAATCTATGGAATATATCTTAGAAATAAAAAATCCATCAAAAGAACCAGTAAATGCAGATGAAAATAACACTGATAATAATGCCGATAATTCTGAGGCTACTAGCGAAACGGAAAATTCTAGTTATTTAGCTAACACAGAAAAAGTAAACTTAAGCAATAATAACAATAATAGTAGCAACAACAATAATAGCAACACTAACAACAATAACAATAGCAATAATAATAGCAATAGTAATAACAGTAACAATAATAATGACAATAACAACAATGGTGATACTAGCAATCCAAATAATGAACTAAAAAACAAACCATCTATTGAAAACATTAATGTAGAAAGCGATAATAAAAATTTAAAAGTCACAGCAGAAGTAAAAGATAATGATTCAAGTATAAAAGATGTAACAGTATATTTAATTGATGAAAACGGAAATATTGTTAGTGAACAAAAACTTGATAAAAATGGAAACAAATTTGATATAAGCAAAGCCGGAAAATATAAAGTAAAAGTAAAAGTTACATATGATTTAGGAAATAACACTGAATTATCATTAGAAAAAGAATCAGAAGACACTTACACAACACCATTAAATATAAAAATAACTAATGGAAAAGTTGTTGTTAATGATAAAGAAAGTTACTATTTAGAAAAAGAACAAAATGCACAACTTATTTATACTTTTGAAGCTAATACAGATGAAATAATAACAGATATATATGTTAATTCTGAAAAACTACCTGCAACTAAAAATGCAGATGGAACATATACAGTTCAATATAAAGCACCACTAGATGCAGGAAAAACGGATTTAAAAGTAACAAAAGCATCTGTAAATAAATTTGGAGATGTAGATGTTACATACAACAAAGAAGTAGAAGTACTAAAATCTATCAAGCCAGGAATAACAAACATAGAAGTAGAAGAAACAGAAGAAAAACCAGTATTAACATATAAAATAAATGACGAAGAAGATACTTTTGTAAGTGGAAAAATAATTATAACAAATCAAAAAACAAATGAAACTCAAGAAATTCAAATAACAGATCCAAAACAAACAAAATGTACACTTGAAAATATTAAAGATTTTACAAGATATAGTATAAATTTTGAAATTACTTATGATTTAGATGAAAATAAGCAAAATGCAGATAATCAAGAAGTAACAACAATTGCAGGAATTGAATTTGAACCAGAAGCGGACTATAAATTTACATTAGAAGATTTAACAGTTACAAATATTGATAGAACTGCAAAACAAATAACATTACAATTTACAAGCACAAACATAACAGAAAACAATGACGAATACGGAAACTATTATGTAAGTAAAGTAACAATAAACGGAAAATCATATGATGTTAAAAAATCAGGAACAACTTATACTGTAACAATTCCATATGAAGAAGAAACAAAAACAACTTTAGAATTGCAATCAGCGGAGTTAAATAATTCACATCAATTTAAAGACTTACAAAAAAATATAGTAGTATTCAAAAACTTACCAACAGCAAGCGTAGAAACACAAGTAGATAGCGAACAAAAAACAATAAAGGCAAAAATAGATATTACAGACGATGATTCTACTATAACAGGTTCAGTAGAAGTAAGATTAGTAGATCAAAATGGAAAAATAATTTTAACAAAAACAGTAGATAAAGATACTAAAGAAGTAACTTTTGAAGCAGAAAATGATATGTTTAATGCTGGAAAATATACTGTACAAGTGGGAGTAGACTATGAAGCATTTGATGGTATATCACATAATACTAAAGAAACAATAGGAACATCAGAAGAAATAAAAGTATATACAAAGGCAAGTATTGTAAAGGCAGAAGTTCAAAATTATTATGTTGAAAAAGGTAAAAATGTCGATATAAAATACACGTTCAAAGTTAAGAATAATGAAACCAAACCAACAGGTATTAATATAAATGAAACTTTCTATCAAGCAGTAGAAAATGCAGATGGAACATACACAGTATCTATTCCTGCTGAAACATCAGGATATGGAGCAAAAAAACATACTGTTGAAATAGCAGTATTTGGTGAAGAGACTGTAGTACTTGAAAGTACAGAAGATGCTAATTATTATTTATTAAAAGATAAACCGAGTATTGAATATACATTTAATGAATTTGTAAAAAATCAAACTCTAGAATTTGACTTGAAAAATGACGAAAAAGCATTAATAAAAGATGCTAGAGTAATTTTAACAAACGAAGCAAATGAAGAAGTTTTAAATATGCCATTAAAAGATATAGGAAAAACAACAATTGAATTAAGCAAAGTGCCAAATGGAATTTACACATTAAAGTTATCTGGAACTTATGATTTAGATGATGATGAAAATAACAATCAAAATCGATATAATTTATCAGAAATATTTGAAGAAAGACAAATTCAAGTAACTTCAACATATACAGCAGATTTAGCAATAACTAATGTAGAAGTTAAAGAACAATCTGCAATAATAACATTTACAAGTACAAATTCATCTAATGCAGATGTAGAATATGTAGTAGTAGATGGTGAAAAATATAAAGTAACAAAGCAAGAAGGTACAAACACATATACAGTAGAAATACCTCATGAAAATGAAGAAAATGTAATTAAAAAAATAACAGCAGTAATAATTAGAAACGACATAGATATAGATTTAAATGAAGTTCAAACTTATGAAGTATTTAAAACAAAACCAACAGTAAAAGATGTTACTTCAAAACAAGAAGGAAACAATTTAAATGTTACCTTTACATTAGAAGACTCAGCATCAATAGCAGAAAATGTTAAAGCAGTTATTAAAAAAGGTAATGAAATTATTCAGTCAAAAGATATAACAAAAGGAACTACAAATGTAGTATTTGAAGATATTACTCAAGCAGGAGAATATACAATTGAATTTTTAGCAGATTATGATAGAGCAGATGGCAAACCACATACTCAAGAAAAAATAAATGAAGAATTTAAATTTGAAGTTCCAATAACAGCAACAGTAAAATTATTAAAAGATACATTAAACGAATATTATGACAAAGGTAGTGAAATTGAATTAACATACAATATAACTTTAAATACAGAAGAGCAAATAACTTCTATTACAGTTGATGGAAAAGAATATAGTAATGAAGAATTTAAAATTTCTAATGGAAATTATGTAATAAAAGTGACAGCTCCAAACGAAGCAGGAGAAAAGATTTATAAATTAACTCAAATAAAATGTGGAGAAAAACCAGTAAAAGAAGTAGAAAATGAAGAAGCAAAAATCTTTGTATTAAAGGCTCAACCTAAAGTAACAAACTTTAGCCTTAATAAAAAAGACAAAACAATAACATTTAAACTTGAAAATCCAGAAAATGCAATAATAAAAGGAAAAGTAGTACTTAGAAGTTTAGATGGAAAAGAAGTATATGAATATCCAGAAGATTTAAAAAATGACTTAAATACAATTGATTTAACTAAATTTACAGGAATGGTAGATACTACCACATATGAAGTTTTATTAGAAGGAACTTATGATTTAGATAATGATGATAAAAATAGTAAAAATGAATATTCATTAGAAGAACTTATTAAAGAAGAAATTCAGTTAAGAATAGTTACAGATATAACTTTTGATAGTTTTTCAACAAGATATCCAGCAAAAGGAAAAGATATTGAAATTACATTTAATGTAACTTCAAATACAAAAATACCTGTTTCATCAATATATGTAAATTATAAAGAATACCCTGCAACACTTGTAAGTGATGGAAAATATAAAATAACATATACAGCAAAAAGTATTTCAGGAATAGAAAATCTTACTGTAAGTAAAGTAAAACATGGAGTTGAGGAAGTAGACCTACCAACGCCAAAAACTGAACAAATAGATGTACTAAAATCAAAGCCAAAAGTACCATTTAATTATGAAATAGATGATAATTATAATGAACGCACTATAACATTCAAATTCACATTAGAAGACCCAGAAAAAGTAATACCTGAAAATGGTGCATATGTAATATTTGGAAATGGAAAATTCCATGATGCAAAAGGTCAATATAAAATACCAGTTAAAGTAGGCTATAATGAAGTAACATTTGTAGAAGTAGAAGAACAAAGGGGATATCCATTAGAAGTTCGTGCAAGTTATGACTTAGATACAAATTCACTTAATGATATCTTAAATAGAAATGATAATAAATATGAAGAAGATTCTCTAATAAAGGTTATAGCGTTTTTATTTCCACCATCTGTATTAAAGGTTGATAATATATCAGCCCAAAATCCAGAAACAGGAGTTAACAGCCAATATTTAAATAAATATGAAGAATTTAAATTAAGTTTTACATCAAAGACATATATAGGCTCATTAGATGGAAAAGAAATATCATATTATCCTAAATCAGTAGTAATAGATGGTAAAACATATAATCTTGATAAAGATGGAGATACTTATACAACAAAAGAAACTCTAAGTGGTTATAATAAAGCAGGAAAACAAACAATAACAATCGATAGTGTACAATTAAGTAACAATGAAGTTGTTGAAGAAGATATTGTAGCAACTTTAGAAGTATTAAAAGATAAGTTAAGCGTAGAAAACTTTGCATTAAACACAGAATCTAAAAAAGCAATAGTAACATATGATTTAACTGATTCTGATGATAGTTTTGTAAGTGGTTTAATTACAATTACAGATAAAGAAAACAATACAACTACAACAATGGAAGTTAATAGTAAGCAAAATTCATATGAACTTAATTTAGACCCATACAAAATATATTCTGTAGCATTAGAAATGACATATGATTTAGATGAAAATAAACAAGATGCTGAGCATCAAGATAAAGAAACTTATGGACCAATTGAAATAGAACTTGTTCCAGAATACAATCTAAAAATAAAGGATGCAAAAATTACAAATGTAAATAATGAAGGACATAAAGCGACAATTGAATTTACATCAACCAACAACTCTCATTCTAAAATAAAATCTGTTAAGATAGGCGATAAAGAATATGTAGTTACAAAATTAGAGCCATTAGAAGAAAATAGATATGCTTTTGAATATCCATATGGAGAAAGTATAGAAGGAAAGAGAACAGAAATAACGATAAGTAGTGTAGTCTTAGAAAATGATGTAACAGTAACACCTACAGAAAATGAATCAGTAATAATATTTAAGAATAAACCTGAAATAACTAAAATAGATGCAAAAGTCGAAAATGTAATAAATATCCATGCAACATTTGAAGTAAAAGATGAAGATGCTACATTAACTAAACTATATGCAGTATTAAAAGATGAAAGCGGAAATGAATTACAATCAAAAGACTTAAGTAGTATTAATGATAGAGAAGTTACTTTTGAAGGTGTAAATGCTGGTAAATATAAAATCGAAATATTTGCAGATTACGATTTAGTTGATGGAAAAGAATATAAAAAAGAATTGTTAAAAGAAAGTGAATTGATAGAAGCAAAAGCAGTAGCAAACATTAAGACAAATTCTATATCTAACAAGTTCCCTACAAAGGGTGACACAATTACACTTGATTTAAATATTACATCAAATACAGGCTTACCTGTAACTAGTGTAATGATAAATGGCACAGAATATGAAGTTACAAGATATTCAGAGGGAAATTATAAAATATCTTACACAGTTCCAACTAGTCCTACTGGATTACATGGAATAACAATAACAAGAGTTAATTTTGAAACTGGAATATATGCAGAACTAGAAGAAGGTTATAAAGAGCAAGTAGATATATTAAAATCAGCACCAACAATAACTAATTTTACTGTAACAGATGATTTAGAACATAAAACAGTAATATTCACATTTAAAATCAATGACCCAGATGGAGCATTTGTTTCAGGAAAAGCAAGTGTAGGAGAGGATATAAGAGAGATAACAACAGCAGACGCAACAAAAGATACAATATCATTTATATATAATACTGAATTAGATGAATTAAAAACATTCAAAATTGAAATTAATTACAACTTAGATTCAGATTCATCAGATATCCATAATTCAGATGTATTGTTATTTGAACAACAATTTAGTTTAGTATCAAAATATGATTTAACTGTAGACAATGTAGAGACATATAAGAATGGAGAAAACACTAAAACCAAATACTTTGCTAAAAATGAGCAAATACAATTAAGATTTAACAGTACAAACAAAACAATTTTTGAACCTACAAAAATAAAATTGAAAAATGGAAATTGGTATGATGTAACAGCAGTTAAAAAATCTGATGGAACAACAAACTATTATTACACACTACTAAAAGGTAAAGATACACCAGGGCTTGAAGAAATAGAAATCTTAGAAATTATGCTAAGCAATGGAAAAATAATAACTAAGGATGAATTTGCTAAAAAGCCTTCAAATGTAGAAATAGACATACTAAAAGACATACCTGAAATAACAGATGTAAATACAACAAATAATGAATCTGAATTTACAATATCATTTAATGTTATAGATAAGGATGATGCTTTATTAGATAGTTACGTTAAAATAGTTAGCAAAGAAAATAATGAAGAAATTTTAAACAAAAAAATTTCTAAAGGAAAAAATACATTTACTGTAACATTGAAAACAGATGTTGGATATACATTGACAATTGAAAGAAATTACAATTTAGATAGTCAAGCAGAAGATGACCAAAATATTAATAAAGAAATAATAGTCACAAAAGACTTAGAAATATCAGGTCCAAAATTTAAACTAAGGAACCTTACAATTCCAAAAAGAATTCCAAATGGTTCTACAGCGTTAATGACCTTCGAAAATGAATTAATGTCAGCAAAAGATGTTACTCAAATAATAATAGATGGAAAGACTTATGATGTAGAAAAAGATGCAAAAGGTGTATATAGTTTAACATTAACTCCTGACCATGTTGGAGTAAACACAGTTTTCTTAGATAGTGTATTAATGGGAGAAAAAGCATTTAAAGTTAGCCGTTATGTATCTTATATTCACGAATCTGTAGAACCTACTGCATATGATGTAACTGAAATCAAAGAAAATCTTGAAGAAAATGTTGCAGAGGTTAGTTATAAACTAAAAGATCCAAATACTGCAATAAAAACATTAACAGCAATAATGAAAAATAGTGCAGGAGCGGTTGCAGCAACAAAAGTACTAGAAAATCCAACAGATACAAGTTTTGATATGCCATTAATAAAAACATTTAGATATACAATAGAATTAAAAGCAGAATATGATATAGGTGATGGAAAGACTTTTGATACAAAAACATTATTTGAACAAGTGCATGAAACAGAAGGGCATGTGACATTACAGACAGAAACAATAAATAAAGAATTTGTAAATAAAGGCGAAGATGTTGTATTACAATATAAGATAACTACTAATGTCGACCAAGAAGTAAAGAAAATATTTATTGATGATATAAGTTACAATGTTGAAAAAGCTAAAGATGAAAAAGGCCAAATAATAGAAGACACATATAATGTAACTGTCAAAGCGCCTAAAGAAAGTGGTATTTTCAAACAATATGTAACAAGAATGCAAATAGGTAGCAACACATATGAAGTGCAAGACAAGAATCCAGTTAAAATAAAAGTATTAAAAGATAAACCAACACTTACTCATTTTATAATAGATGAAGGAAAAGATACTTTATCATTTAATTTAAATGATAAAGATGGAGCATTATCAGCAAAACCTATTTTCACTATTACAAATGCAGCTGGTAATAAAACAATCAATAATTTAAAAGAAGCGGATTCATCATATACCTTCAAATTAAAAGATTTAGGTGTAAATAAAATTGGTGAAGAATATCACACAATTGTAAACGTATCATATGATTTAAAACCAAAAGATGCAGAAGAAATAAATGGAATGACAAAAGCATTAAAATTGGTAGCAAATGAAAATTTGGAAGAAACATTAGAGCCGGAAATAGAAACAGAAGGAACTGAAGATATATTTGAAAGAAGTATTAAACTAAATGGAATAACTGACTATAATTTTAAATTTGTTAATTTTAAACCAGGAACAGAATGTAGTGTAAGCATACCAGTAGACGTTTCTTTTGACTGCTCTACATCATATGATTATCCTGTAACTAAAGTTATAGTTGATGGTGAAGAATATCCGGTAGTTAAAGAAGAAAGTAGAGATTCAGACCATAGATATTCATTTAAATATAAAGCAAAATCATTTGACCAAGGAAGTTTTCGTTATGAAAAAGTAATACTTGAAAATGGAGCAGCATTCGAAATACCTGATAAACCTGAAAATTATACATGGCTTTGGATAGTTCTTGAAACTCCAACAATAGAAGTTACGGAATTTGAAGAAAATATTAGTTCAAAAACAATGACATTTAGATATAAAGTCAACGATTCAGATAAAGCATTAGCAGACGTAGAAGACCCTATATTTATACTAAGAGATTCAAATGGAAAAGAAATAACAAGGAAAGATATATCAATTAACAATACTTCTGTAGAATTTGATATACCAAATCCACCAAGTTCTTCTTATAAAGTCGAAATAAGAGCACCTAGAGTTTTACGTGCTCAAGACTTATATGAAAAATACGTAGAACTAGGAACAGGAGAATTCGCATCTTCTGTAAATACTTCAATATTGGATGCTAAATTTGAAAAGATTTATCCAAAAAAAGGAGAAACAATTACAATTGACTATACAATAAGCAGTACAAAAGTAATTTTAGTAGACCCAGAAGACCATGCTAATTTATCAAAAGCTGTAAATATTAGTTCATTAGTAATAAATGGAACAGAATATACAGCAGAATCACTAGGAAATTCAGTATATAGAATTTATTATACTGCTAAAAATACACCAGGACTTGAAGAAATAAAAGTATCACAAATTAACTTTAGCAACAATACAACAGAAATTTTTGATAGAACAGATAAAATAGAAGTAATAAAAGCTTTACCAAAAATAAATAATTACAGAACAGAAAATGACATTGCAAAAGGCACAGTTAAATTCATATTTGACTTAGAAGACCCAGATTCTGTATTAACTTCAGGTTCAATTAGAGCAACAGTAGGAGAACAATCACAAGATTTACAAATAGGACATAATGAAAAAAAATTCTCTGTTGAAAAAGACGAATTATTACAATTTAATATTAAAGGAACATTTGATTTAGATGATGATTCATTCAATAGTGAGACAAATGAAGATGAAAATAGATATGAAGATGAATCAATATTTACAAGACCATTTATGCTAACAGGCTCTTATAATGTTGAATTTAATAATATAAAGACTTATAATAGTAAATCAGAACAAACTAAGTACTTTGAAAAGAATGAGGATATAAAAGCAACATTTGAATTTTCTGCTAAATCAAATTTAAAATTAGAGCAAATCAAAATAAGCGAAGAAACTTATATACCTCAGCAAGATGAAGAAAATGAAAATCTATATAGCATAACACTTAAAGGAACTGATAAAGCAGGTCCAGTAGAAGTTGCAATCGATTCAGTTATATTAAATAGTGGAAATGAAGTTAATTTAACTGAAAAATCTATTTCTTATGAAGTATTAAAAGACATTGTAAAAGTTGAAAACTTCGAATATGCAATAACTGAAGAAGATGCAGATGATATAAAAATTAAATTTAATATAACTGATAATGATAAATCTAATAAATCATTAAAATTATCTATTAAAGATGAATATGGAAAGACATTAGATGTAAACAATGCTACTTTAGGTCTTGGCGAAAATACAGTTATATTTGAAAAAACAAATGCTGCTAAGTATTTTGTATCAATATATTCTGATTATGACAGAGATGAAGACCAAACAAACGGAAAAAATGATTTTAAAGATGTTAGAGTATATTATGAAGTAGTAACTATAAATACAAGATATATCGAAATGAAAGATATAGTAGATATACAATTGTATAAATTTAGTGATACAGGAAGTGTTGAAAGAGTATATTCTTTAACAGAAAAGAACTTAGAAGTATTAGACAACTGCATTGTAAAAGTTACTATGAGGGATATTTCACCATTCTTTGCTGAAATAAAGAGTTATGAAGTAACAAACGGAAAACTAAAATTAATAATAGACTACGGAGATGCCATGATTTATAATGGTAGTGAATTAAAAAATCTAGAAGTAACTTTAGATATCCTAAGTAGTGATCAAAGTTACGAATATAAAGGTTCATTTAAGGCACTTGCAGAAGAAATTAAAGCAAATCCAAAAGCAAATATAACATTAGACAAAGATTATGATTTAGGAGATTATCCAGGAAATCTTGATGACACAGATGCAATAATTGATAATTTTGAAGGAACTTTAAATGGAAATGGACACGTAATTAGCAACTTGCATAAACCATTATTTAAAAATATTACAAATGGAAAAGTACAAAATATTCAGTTTAAAGGAGTATCATTTACAAAGACAAATCAAAGAGCAGTAGTTGTTCAAAATGCTAGTGCTACAGAAATAACAAATATTCATATTGATGGAGTTACATTTGTAAATAACGACTGTGGCAATCAAAACTCAGCTTTTGCATACAATTTACAAAATGGCTCAATTGTTCAAAATAGTAGTGCTATAAATATAAACTTTACTCCAAGTTATCTAGGTCAAGTAAACGCTGGTGGAGTTTCAAATATGAGCAATTCTACAATTAAGAACTGCTATGTACAAGGAAGTATAACATCTGGATGGCACTTTAATGGTGGTTTAGTTGGAAGAGCAGATGCTAAATCTCAAATTCTAAACAACATAGTAAATATGTCTGTAACACCATACTTTAGCTTAACAAGTTCAGACAGTAGCGGAAATGGTGGTATAGTTTCAAATGCTAATGGAGCTACTCTAAAGAACAATTTAAGTTTAATGGATTCAACAGCAAATATTAGTACAATTTACAACCCTAAAGATGGAGTAGGTATTTCTGCTGATTCAGAAAATAACTATCAACTTGAAGACACAGCATCTACAAAACAAGAGCACAAAGGAATTAAATCAGTTCTAAAAGCAGATATAAATGATAAATTATTTGAAGACTTACAATTTAATAAAAATATATGGAATATAGATAATACATCATTTGAAAATCTACCAACTCTAAAAGGTAATACAGTAGCCTACTTAGATGGAGATGTAAAACCAGAATATTCAGAAACATATATTCCAGACTATAACAGAATTTATCACTTAAAAGAATATGACAAAGAAAGAGAAATAATTTATCACAATATGTATAAATTAATGCCATTCTATGACGCAAAAGAAATATTAACAGATGGTAACAAAATTGCTAAAACTCATACATTAAACAAGAAATTCATTAAATATGTATTAGCATATAATAGTGAGGGTAAATTAGTTTCATCACTTAATACTAAAAACTATAATAGTTTAAGAAAAATTAGTATTGTATTTGAAGATGGCGAAGAATTAGAATATGCAATAGACTTTGATGACTATTATGGAAATGTAGTTTCATATATAGTTTCTGAATTAAACATTGGATATAATTACAACAGATTTGTAATACATGAAGATTCAGAAATTGTTAAAAAATTAGTAGAAGAAGTTTCTAAATATGACTTTACAAAGAATTTAGATCCTTTAACTACAGGCGAAGATAGTAGATTATATAAAGAGTACTTTGACAATGTAACAAAAAATCATATTACCGAGTTTGTTGAAAACGTATTAGCAAATTCTGAATATGTTCCAACATTTAAAAATGATGTTTTAGACAACTTAATAGTTCAAAACTTAGTAGACACAGGCAAATTAAAAGAAATGCTATTTGCATATAACTACTTTAAATATTGGTATAATCTAGATATGGATGGTATAAATGTTGCAGACTCTATAATGTTCCATGGTGATGAAATGTTCGATAAGTCAATGACATTATCAAATCTTTCAGAAACTCTAATTAAAGGAACAAATTCACTAACAAATGTTACAGGAAACTTCTATAGAAATAACATTGCAAAATATACAAAACTATCAAATTTAGGAGAATTCTTAAATTACTATGTAACAAACTTAACAAAATTCAAATCTGGAAACGATTGGTTTAAAGCAAACTGGCATGGTGGTATCTATATTGATATAAGTATAGATAAACCTAATGTATATTACACAATATGGGATCATTTAAGACGTAGTTCTAATATTCAAAATAGTTTCTTACCACTATTTACGGTACCTGAGAACTCAATGTATGTAATTACAAGCCCAACACAAACATTCTATGGTTCACTTCGTATATATATACAAAATCCAAATGACCCAGAGCAATTAAAGAAATTTAAAGATAACAATTTAGCACAATTTACAAGGCAAGTTAGAAACTTCTATACATTTGCATATAATTATGCAGGAGCAGATTATTTAAATCCATTTGTAGATGTACAATATGATATGAGAACAACATTAACAGACAAAGGAACAAAATATAACAATCCTAAGACAACTACAGAAAATTATCATAAATACTTTGCAGAAGCTATTAATAAATGGCCAGCATCAAATGGTTCAGGAGCTTATGCAAATGGAGCAGAAGTATATTGGAATGTTATAAAATTAATATCTGGATTTAATGTTTCAACACATGAAACACTACACAACCAAGATAGTAAAGTATTTTTACAAGGAAATGGCCGTCGTGGTAAAGATGGAAACTCTGAAGACTACACAGCAGGTAACTTACAACAATACTATAAAGATGGTTGGGTAAGCCCTAACATAATGGAAGAAGAACTTACAGAAAAAAGTGTTGGAAATCCAATTACTCAAAATTATAAGTTGGAGCGTGTAGATACTGACCAGAAATTAACAGATTTCTATAATAAATACTTTAAAGTAAATGATATGCTAGACTATATAGAAGCACAAGCATTCTTGACATTAGATAATGAACAAAAAGCAAACCTTGCTTCACAAGTATCATATCCAAGATTAGCAAATATGAGTGCAAAAGAGCAAGAAAAAGGTGACAGTCATGTACAATATGACCCACTAACAGTTGATAAAGTAAATAAAATGACATTGAAGAGTGTAGAGGATTTATGGGATAATAGAATAATGCTAAGACCTGGAGTTGTTGAAACTCAAAATGCTTCTCCTGGTGCCGCAACAGATTCTTTATACAATATTCGTTGGTATCAACCACATGCAGATGATGATAGACCAGATGGTGCAAACTTTAAATGGTTAGCGTGGGAAATGGCAGGACATAAAGGATATTTTGATGGATATATGGCTTATTATAGTCAATTGTACATTGGTAAAAAGACAAATAATGCGGGTCAAAAAACAACAGACTTAATTGCATTGAAATATATTACTGGTAAAAATTCATTTAGGGAATATAAATTAGACAGATATAAAGATGCACAAAGCCACTGGGATGATAAAGACACATATATAAATGTAACAGAAATTTATAATGCATACCTAGAAGCATTAAAACAAGATGCAAAAGACCCTAAGAGAAAATTAACCAATAGTACTAATGTTAAGAGAAAATATTTTGTAGAAATTAAGAAAGCAACAAATGATTTTGAAATTGACCCATTTACTAAAAAAGCAACATCTTCATCAATTGCAACAAAAGAATTAAATGTAAAGGTTGAAGAAAAGAAATCTAAGACAACTGAAAAAGATACAAATACAACAAACTCAGGCAATACAACAAATATAACAAATACAACCAATACAAGTAATTCAAGCAACACTACAAACTCAGTCAACACAACTAATACAATCAATTCAAACAATGTAGCAAATACAGTGAATACAACTAATACAACAAACTTGGGCAATACAAACAATTCAAGTAATTTGGCAAACACAACAAACACAACAAACTCAAGCAATACATTAGCAAAGCCAAATGATAGAAAAGAAGAAAATGTTGCAGTTAACAATACAAGTACAACAAAATAAAAAATAAAGAGGTGGTTTACTTTAGAAGAAACCACCTCTTCAATCTATATATAAATAATTATTATTACAAGCATTTAGTAGACGATTCATAACTGCAATGCCGGATGCCTTCTTTTTTTACACCTTCAATCAAAATAATGTCAGAAGAACTATTTTCAACTTTTCTTAGGGTAGAAAATAAATTTTTAAAAGAAGTAACAAAAAGTGATTGATTAGAAATTTTACCTTCGTAAAATTTGCTATTTTCTTCAAAACATACAATTTTAGGATTTTTATATTGTTTGCTTAATTCAACTATTTTTTCAGTCATTTTTTCTGTATTTTTACTATATACAACAAGTGAATTTGAATGTAATTCATAATGCTTCATCTTAGAGCTAGGAAGTAGAACATTTTTGCTATCCTCCAAAATAACATCACCTGAAACATTTTCTATTTGTTCTAGAGTAATATAACCAGGCCTTAAAATATGAGGAACATTATCAATTACTTTTACAATAGTAGATTCTAAACCAATTTGACTTTCTCCATCATCTACAACATAATCTACTTGTGCTAAAAATTCAGCTTTAAAATCTTCTATGTTGGTACCACTTAAACTTCCGGAAATGTTTGCACTTGGCGCTGCAATAGGAACGTCTGCATATTCTACAAGTTTTTTTGCAATTTCATTATCTGGTATGCGTATTCCAACAAATTCAGAATTTGCAGTTACAATACTTGGAACTAAGTTATTTTTCTTTAAAATAATAGTAAAAGGACCGGGAAAAAAATGCTCCATCAATTTATATTCAATAGGTGAGATATCTTTTGTTATTTTTTCTGTCATTTCTAAATTGCTTACAAGTAAATTAATAGGATTTTTTAAATCTCGCTTTTTTACTTCATATAATTTTTTTACAGCCTTTTCATCTAGTCCATTAGTTCCGAATACCATAAACTGTTTCAGTTGGAAAAATTACAATTCCACCACTTTTTATAATATTTGCAATTTCTTTTAGTTTTGATTCAGAATAACTTTTTTTTGCGTTTAAATAATTTTCCATATTTTACCTCATTTCTACATTATTATATAATGAAACTTTACAGATTTCAACTTGATAGCTAACATTATTGAGTGTTATTATTAAAAATTAGTTGAAATAATTGCAATAATAAAGTATACTTAAATAGAAAAGAAAAGAGTGATTAGAGTGAAGCATCAGATAAAAGAAAAATTATTTCAATTGGCAGATGAAAAATATAAAAAGTTTCAAAGTGGACTATGCCCGGAAACTAAAAACATAATAGGCGTAAGAGTTCCAGTGCTTAGAAATTATGCAAAAGAATTATCAAAAAAATATGAAATAGAAGAACTTTTAAAGCAAATTGATAATGAATATTATGAAGAAATTATGTTACAAGGAATGTTAATAGGACTTATTGATGGTAATATAGAAAACATTCAAAATAAAATTAAAGAATTTGTACCTAAAATTGATAATTGGGCAGTATGTGATGTATTTTGTGCAGGATTGAAAATAACCAAAAAATATAAAAAGGAAATGTGGCGACTTTTGCAAAAATATTTAAAATCATCTAAAGAATTTGAAATTAGATTTGGAATAGTCATGATTTTAGATTATTACATTGAGGAAGAGTATTTAGAAAAAGATTTTGAAATTTTTGATTCTATTACAAGTAAAAAGTATTATGTGCAAATGGCAGTTGCTTGGGCAATATCTATTGCATACATCAAATTTTATGATAGGACAATGAAATATTTAAAAGAAAGTAAAATAGATAAATTTACTTATAACAAGGCAATCCAAAAGTCAATTGAATCTTATAGAATAACAGACAAGCAAAAAGAAGAATTAAGAAAAATGAAAAAATAAATCATTGAAAGGATAAGTTGAAATGAAAAAAACTAAAAAAGCAAAGAAGAAAATGACAAAAAAGGAAATAGAGAGAAAGAAAAAGAAAATTATTAAAAGATTTTTTACGATAATAATTGCTATTGTTGTAATATCTATTGCACTAATTATTAACGATTATATAATATTAGACAAAAATGAAAAAACAAATCTTGTGATAAATAATGTTAATGTAACAAAAGATTTAAAGCATGATGTATTTATAGAAGAAGATATAATTTATTTATCGAAAGAAGATATTCAAACTCAATTTGATCCATATGTTTATGATGAAAAAGAAAATAATCAAATTATAACAACTTATGATAAAAAGATTGCAGTAATAGGGTTTGAAAATAATGAAATTACAATAAATGGTTCAAAAAAGGAAATTTATGCCCATGCAATAAAAAAAGATGAAATTGAATATATGCCAATTTCAGAAATGAAAAATGTTTATAATATTGAAATAGAAAACATAGAAGAAACCAAAGTAGTTACAATAGATTTTCTTGATAAAGAACAAAAAAAGGCAATTGTATCAAGCGATTTAGCAGTAAAAGATTCTAAAAATTTAATTGCAAAAACAATTGCTAGAGTAAAAAAAGGAGATAGTGTAATAGTTGTATCTTCTGCTGATGATGGATTTGCAAAAATAAGAACTCAAAAGGGAAAAATAGGCTATATAAAAAATGATAAATTAGAAAATGCATATAATGTTAGAGAAAATTTATTACAAGAAAAACAGATAGAGGGAAAAGTCAATTTAAAATGGAATTCTGAAATAAATCAGCTAGAGCTTCCTAATGTAAATGCTGTAGCCCCTTTATTTTTTAATATAGATAGTAAAGGCAATTTAGCCGAAAATATAGGAGCAAATGGAAATGCTTATATTGAATGGGCACATAATCAGAATTATAAAATTTGGCCTATTATTTCAAATAATAAAATTTCAATTTCTAATATTTTAGATAGTTATGAAAAAAGACAAAAGTTAATTGAACAAATTGTAACTTCTTGCGTAAAATATAGATTTGATGGAGTTAGTATTAATTTTGAAAGTATGACACAAGAGGATAAAGAGAGTTTTTCAAGATTTTTAATTGAACTTTCTCCTAGGTTAAAGGAAATTGGGTTAGTTATTTGTGTTAAAATTACTAATCAAGATGGTGGAGACTTTGATGTATCTGTTTTAGAGAATGTGGCAGATTATATTGTTGTAAATTCTGAAAATATGTTGAATGGTTTTGATGAGAATAGGGTTATTGTGATTAAGTGAGATAAGTTGACATTAAATTTTTACTATGATAAAATTTGAATACTACAAAACTAGAAGAAGAAAAAAATATGTAGTTAGTGGAATTAGAGATAATTCGATAAAAGTGGAAGAAATTAAAGATAACGATGTTTATTTAACGATTATGCAACAGAGGAAAGTAAATTAGCCAAATAATATGAATATATAGTAGATGATAAAATAATTTTATATATACCAGTTCATGAAAGCTCAATGGTACATAAAACAAATAATATTGTATATGATAGAAATATAGATGGCGATTATAAAGTAACAATACAAGAAAGAATAGCAAATATTTATATTAGAAAACAAGATTTTTATACAGAAAATAAAGTATTTCCATATGCTGAAATGTCAGATTTAAGACCAGATTTAATAAAAAGAGCAAGACAAATGGCAATAAATAATAGTAGAAAGCCACATATTTGGGCAGATATGTCAGATGAAGAAATGTTAAGAAGTATGGATTTTTACGCAAAAGATTTAAATACAGGAAAAGAGGGATTAATATTAGCAGCAATATTGATATTTGGAAAAGATAAAACGATAATGTCTGCTTTACCACATCATAAAACAGATGCAATATATAGGGTAAAAGATTTAGACCGATATGATGATAGAGATGATATTAGAACAAATCTACTTGATAGTTATGACAGATTAATTGATTTTGTTGATAAACATTTAGATGACAAGTTCTACATTGAAGGAACACAAAGAATAGATGTTAGAAATAAGATTGCTCGTGAATTATGTAGTAATATTCTTATGCATAGGGAATTTTCTCCATATCCTAAAAATCCTAAAATTGCTAATTTTTTTAAAGAAATTGGTTTAGCTGATGAATTAGGATCTGGAATAAGAAATATGGTAAAATATACAAAAATATATTCAGGTGGTGTTCCTGAATTTAAAGAAAACGACATATTTACAACAATTATACCTTTAAATGACACTGTAAATGCACCTGTAAATGAGCCTGTAAATGCACTTGTAAAATTAAATAATACTCAAAAATTGATTATTAAATTAATGAGGGAAAATAATCAAATTACACAAATAGAATTATCAAAAGAATTAAAAGTAAACGAATCAACAATAAAAAGAAATATTAGTAAATTAAGAAATAAAGGGATGTTAAGAAGAATTGGGTCAGATAAAAACGGATATTGGGAAGTATCTAGCGAAAAATAAAATAGAAGAATATAAAACTAAATATGCTAATAAACAATTATAAATAAACGAATTAAATAAAGATATAAGGTGGGAGTTTATGGATACTAAAAAAATAGAAAAAATAATGCAATTAGATAGAGAAATAGATAATATTTCATTACAAGTAACGTCATATTATGAATTTAAAGGTGAACAACAATTAAATTACTACGACAAGAAAATAATAAGATATTATGGAGAAATATTACGTTTAATAATCGAAATAACAAAAGAAGAAAATGTAAAGAATATTAAACAAATAGATAGTAAACTTAAAAACTGGAACAATACTGCTAGTCAAATGATAGAAAGTTATATTTCTGTGTTGCAATTTTATAGACAATTTAATAAAAATATAATTAATGAAGAAATAAATGTATTAAATGAAATAAAAGCTAATTTGAAATTAGACTATGAGTTAGAAAAAAATAATGTGGTTGAATTAGCAGATTGTTATTTTCATATAGGAGATGAAGAAAAAGCCAAAAGTTTAATGCTGGAATTTATAAAAAATAATCCGGATGAAGATGAACCATATCAATGTATGCAAAATTGGTATATATACGATAGCCCAGATATAAATAAATTGGCAGAGGTAATTGATTTAGCAGAAAAAAATGGGCATATTTTAATTACAGACTTTGGCTATGATATATTGGTTAAATTCTTTGATAGTGTAGGAGATATTAATAATAAGAAAAAATATCAGAAATCTTATGATGAGTGGAAAAATAATAGAACAACAATAGAGTTTTAGAATTAATATATCAACGTATGCGGTAGTATAAAAATAAGTATAATACTAACACATTTTTACACAAAACTTAAAAAAGTGCTTGACAATGCGAGGTTCGATAGGTATAATACTAAAAAAGACACATTTTTGGAGGTATTCAAAGAAAATATATGCAAAACGAAAATGTATTTTACACAACAGACCAATATGGAAATTACACAGACGAACAAATAGTATCTCTAATCAAGCAAGGAGACGAAAAAGCACTATCATATCTATTGGAAAAATATAAAAATCTAGTCAATATAAAAGTAGGAAAATACTTTATTATTGGTGCAGAACGAGACGATATTATGCAAGAAGGTATGATAGGTTTATTCAAAGCGATAAAAAGTTTCAATGCAGAAAAACAAAATTCATTTAAATCATTTGCTAATATATGTATTGAAAGACAATTAATAACAGCAATAAAAAGTTCAAATAGGCAAAAAAACATTCCGCTAAATTCTTATTTATCTTTAAACACAGCAGCATATGATAATAACGAAGAAGATAGCGTAGAATTGATAGATACATTTGACAGTAAATTAATAGAAGATCCTTTAGAAACAGTAATGAAACAGGAATATTATGAACGAGTTCAAAATGCAGTAAATAAAAACTTGAGCAAATTTGAAAGACAAGTTTTAGATAGATTCATAAAAGGAGAAAGTTATCAATTAATAGCCAAAAGACTGGACTCTCCTGTAAAATCAGTAGATAATGCAATACAAAGAATTCGAAAAAAAGCAATTAAAAATATGTTTGAAGAAAATAATTAAAATGCCAAAGTATAAAACCTTGGCATTTTTTGTATGTATGACGGGCATGTCATAAATCTAGGGTGAAAGTCCCAAGAGGCGTATTTGTCGCGAACTCGATAGCA
>CANQHU010000026.1 GCA_947623945.1 uncultured Clostridia bacterium
AATAAAGAAATATAAATGTCGCAATTTTTCATGGCGCTTTGTGCCAAGCGAAGCGACGGAATGGAGGTTAAAATGATATATAAGTTTACAAACAGAGCCAAAAAAGCAATTGAACTTGCAAATGAGTTGGCAATTGAATTAGGACATAACTATGTAGGAACAGAGCATATTCTTTATGGCTTAGCAAAAGAAGGAAGCCGGAGTATCTGCAAAAGTTTTGGAAAATCAAGAAGTTACACCGGAAAATATTATTGATAAAATAGCAGAGTTAATTGGACAAGAAGAACCAATTACTGAAACTTTAGGATTTACTCCAAGAACCAAAAGGGTAATTGAAAATGCTTTTATCGAAGCACGAAAATTAGGATATAATTATATTGGAACAGAACATATGTTAATTGGAATTCTAAGAGAAGGAGATTGCATTGCAGCAAGAATTTTATTAGAATTAAATGTAAATATTCCAAAATTATATAATGAAATAATAAAAGTAATAAATGAAGGAGAAGATTTATCAGGAAATGGAGAAGAACAAGCCAAAGAAAACGGCAAAAGAAAAGGTAGTTACAATCAAACTACTACATTAAATCAATTTGGAGAAGATTTAACAAAAAAAGCAGAAGAAGGTAAATTAGACCCAATAGTTGGTAGAAAAGAAGAAATTGAAAGAGTAATACAAATACTATCTAGAAGAACTAAAAATAATCCTTGCTTAATTGGTGAGCCAGGTGTTGGTAAAACAGCAGTAGTAGAAGGATTAGCACAAAAAATTGTGCAAGGAGATGTACCAGAAATCTTAAAAGACAAAAGAGTTGTAAGTATGGATATATCTGGTATGGTGGCAGGTGCAAAATATAGAGGAGATTTTGAAGAAAGAATAAAAAAGGCACTTTCAGAAGTAAAAAAAGCAGGAGATGTTATAATTTTTATTGATGAAATTCATACAATCGTTGGTGCAGGAGCAGCAGAAGGGGCAATTGATGCAGCAAATATTTTAAAACCATTATTGGCAAGGGGAGAAATTCAATTAGTAGGTGCAACAACATTAAATGAATATAGAAAATATATTGAAAAAGATGCAGCATTAGAAAGAAGATTTAGCCCAGTTACAGTAAATGAACCAACAGGGAAAGATACAATAAAAATATTAACAGGAATTCGTGATAAATATGAAGCTCATCATGGTGTAAAAATTACAGATGAAGCAATTGAAGCAGCAGTAAAAATGTCAATTAGATATATAAATGACAGATTTTTGCCAGATAAAGCAATAGATTTAATTGATGAAGCGGCATCACGTGCCAAATTAAAAACTTATACAGAACCTGAAAATTTGAAAGAATTAGAAGAAAGAATAGAAGAAACTAAAAAAGATAAAGAAGAAGCAGTTAGAACTCAAAAATTTGAAAAAGCAGCAACTTTAAGGGATAAAGAAAAAGAATTAAAAGAAAAATATGAGAAAGAACAAAAAAAGTGGAAAAACAAAAATACAAAAGAAATTACAAACATTACAGAAGAAAATATTGCAGAAGTTATTAGTAATTGGACTGGAATACCTGCAAGTAAAATAACAGAAGATGAGAATGTAAGACTAAAAAATCTAGAAAAAAATCTTCATGAAAGAGTTGTTGGGCAAAATGAAGCAGTAGAGGCTGTAGCAAAAGCAATTCGTAGAAGTAGAGTTGGCTTAAAAGATCCAAAAAGACCAATTGGTTCATTCCTTTTCTTAGGACCAACTGGAGTAGGAAAAACAGAATTATCAAAAGCATTAGCAGAGAGTTTATTTGGTGATGAAAATGCTATGATAAGAATAGATATGTCAGAATTTATGGAGCCACATTCTGTATCTAAATTAATTGGTTCTCCTCCAGGATATGTTGGATTTGATGAAGGTGGCCAATTAACCGAAAAAATAAGAAGAAAACCTTATTCTGTTATCTTATTTGATGAAATCGAAAAAGCGCATCCAGATGTTATGAATATGTTATTACAAATACTAGAAGATGGTCGCCTAACAGATAGCCAAGGAAGAACTGTAAACTTTAAAGATACTGTTATTATTATGACATCTAATATTGGCGCAAGATTGATTACAGATAAAAAATCATTAGGATTTAGCCAAAATAAGACAGAAGTAGAGGATAGCAAAAAAGAATATGAAGAAACTAAAAAGGAAGTAATGGAAGCATTAAAAAGAGAATTAAGACCAGAATTTATAAATCGTATTGATGAAATTATTGTATTCCATAAATTGACAAATAATGAAATAGATAAAATTATTGATATTATGCTAAATGAAGTTGTAAAAAGATTAGAGAATGAAAAGATAAAAATTGAATTAATGCCAGATGTTAAACAATTAATTGCAAGTAAAGGTATTGATAAAAATTTTGGCGCAAGACCTTTAAGAAGAACAATTCAAAATGTATTAGAAGATAAATTAGCAGAAGAAATTTTGGATGGCAATTTGAAGAAAAATAAGTTAGCTCAAATTGGTGTTGAAGATGAAAAAATTGTTGTAAAGAAATAGATATAGTATTTATTTTACAGAGTTAGTTACAGTTCAGAGTTCAATATATTATATATATATATATTGAACTTTTTTTATTCAAGGAAAGGTATAATTAGAAATAAAAAACCTTTAACAAATCTAAGATTTAGCATTTACAAACCTAAAAAAAGCATGATATAATAGAAATACTTTAAAAAATAGGTGATAAAAATGTTAGAAAAAATAAACTCGCCAGAGGATGTAAAAAAATTAAATATAGAAGAAAAAAAACAATTAGCAGAAGAAATCCGAAAATACATATTAGAAGTAGTATCAGAAAATGGAGGGCATTTAGCATCAAATTTAGGAGTAGTAGAATTAACAATTGCACTTCATAGTGTATTTAACTTGCCAGAAGATAAAATCGTTTGGGATGTAGGACATCAAACTTATGTGCATAAAATTATAACCGGAAGAAGAGAACAACTAAAAACACTTAGAAAACTAAATGGAATAGCGGGTTTCCCAAAAACAAATGAATCAGAATCAGATTGCTTTAACACAGGGCATAGTAGTACATCAGTATCTGCTGCACTTGGTATGGCAAGAGCAAGAGATTTAAAAGGAGAAAACCATTCTGTGCTTGCAGTAATTGGAGATGGAGCCCTAACAGGGGGAATGGCATTAGAGGCATTAAATGATGCTGGATATAGTAAAGAAAGAATGACAGTAATTTTAAACGATAATGAAATGAGCATTTCTAAAAATATTGGCGGAATTAGTATGTTACTTAGTAAACTAAGAACAAAAAGATCTTATAATAAATCAAGTGATGCTGTAAAAAATGCTATTTTGCACATACCAGGCATTGGAAAGCCAATTGTAAAAATAGTGCAGAGAGTAAAAAGAAGTATAAAACAATTAGTAATTCCAAAAATGTTCTTTGAAGATATTGGATTTCGTTATTTAGGACCAGTTGATGGACATGATATTCAAGAATTGGAAAGAATGTTAAAAATAAGTAAAGAATTAGATGGACCAGTTTTAATTCATATTTTAACAAAAAAAGGAAAAGGATATAAAATAGCAGAAGAAAATCCAGATAAATTTCATGCAACAGGACCATTTGATTTAGAAACAGGAAAAAGCAAAAAAGAAAAAAAGCCAGATTATTCAAAAGTATTTGGAGAAAAATTAATAGAACTTGCAAGAAAAAATGATAAAATTGTTGCAATTACAGCTTCTATGAAAGATGGAACAGGGCTTGCAAAATTTGCAGAAGAATTTCCCAATCGATTTTTCGATATAGGTATTGCAGAACAACATGCAGTAGGTGTTGCAGCAGGTATGGCAAAAGCAGGTATAATACCAGTTGTTCCAATATATTCATCTTTTTATCAAAGAGCATATGACCAAGTAATACATGATGTTGCATTGCAAAATTTACCAGTAATTATGTGTGTTGATAGAAGTGGAATCGTAGGACAAGATCGGAGAAACACATCAGGGAACATTAGATATGGCATTTTTTAGATTAATACCAAATTTAACAATTATGGCACCTAAAAATTTTAAAGAATTAGAAGAAATGTTAGAATTTGCAGTAAACTTAAATAAACCTGTAGTAATTAGATATCCAAGAGGAGGAGAAGACGAAACAAAAATTGAAAAACAGGAAAAATTAGAATATGGAAAAGCAGAAATATTAAAAGAAGGAAATGATTTAACAATTATAGCAATTCGGAAAAACAGTAGCAAAAGCACTGAAAATAGCGAAAAAAATAGAGGAAAAAGAAGATAAAACTGTAGAAGTAATAAATGCAAGATTTTTGAAACCAATTGACAAGCAAACAATAAAAAAATCAATTGAAAAAACAAAAAATGTTATAACAATTGAAGATGGAACAATAATAAATGGATTAGCAACGGCAGTTCAGGAAATAATATTTGAGAATAATTTACAAGAAGTAAAAATGAAAAATTATGCTTGTCCAGATAAATTTATAAAACATGGAGAAGTTAAAGAACTAGAAAAAATTTATGGATTAGATGAAGAATCAATTGTAAATGAAATTATATCAGAAGGGGAATTTTATGGACAAATCGCAACTATTAAGTGATTATAAAAAACAAGAAGATAAAATGTGTTTAGCACAAATATTAGATAAAATAGAATTTGCAAAAACCCGAAATAGAACGGAATATACTGATTTTTTGGATAGATATCAGGTTTCTTTAGTAGAAAATTTTTTACGAAAAATTAACGGTAAAAATTTTAAATTATATGGAGGATATGAAGAAGCAGAAAGAAAAATTGCTATATTTTATCCAGAAAATTATGATGAAGAAATGCTTGAAAAAAATTATAAAAAAATATTAAAAATTGTAAGGGTAAAACTTCCAGAAAAATTAAAAGGAAAATATTCACATAGAAACTATTTGGGTGGAATTGTAAAATTAGGATTAAAGAGAGAAAAAGTAGGAGATATTATTGTTTATGATGAAGGAGCAGATATTATAACTTTAGAAGAATTTTCGTCTATTTTAGAAAAAGAAATTTCTTCGCTTACAAGATTTGAAGGAAGCATAATAACCAAAGAAGAAATAGGAGAATTAAATAAAAGAGAGATAAAAATAGAACAAGTTAAAATTATTGTTCCATCATTAAGATTAGATAATTTTGTATCAGATTTAGCCAAAACTTCTAGAAGCAAAGCCGTTCAAATTATTAATCAAGAAAGAGTTTTTATAAATCGGACAAAATGAAACAAAAGTATCGAAACAATTAAATGTAAATGATATTCTTACAATTAGAGGCAAAGGAAGATTCATTATAAAAGAATTCGAGGGTACAACAAGAAGTGGAAGAATAGTTGTAAGTGTTGATAAATACGTATAAATGAACAATGTCGAATAAAGTCGAAATTTATCGATAAGTTTTTCTTGACATATTAGTATCAGTCGTGTATAATAGTAATACAATCGATTGAAGAAAATTTTAATTTGAAAGGAGGTTAGTCTTATGAGTCAAAAAGAAATGGAAGATACTTTAATAAATATCCAAACTATAACAATGAACATCATGCAAAATTTGCAAGCTGTAGAAAGAAAGCAAAATGCGATGCAAAAAGAGCAACAAGCAATGCAAAAAGAGCAACAAGAATTGAAAAAAGAAATGCAAGAAATGAAAAAAGAGCAACAAGAAATGAAATCAGACATAAAAGAATTAAAAACCAAACAAGAAAAAATGCAAGAAGAATTAACTAGAATAGGAAACACTGTTACAGTAATGGAATATGATCATGGTAAAAAAATACAATTAATCTTAGACACTCTAGTAGGACACATAGAAAAATTTCAAAGTCATGAAGAAAGATTTGAGAAAGATGAAAAGATAATAGAACTACAAGGGCATAAAATATTTGGATTAGAAGCTAAAAACAAATAATATGTTCTTAAATTATATTACTTTAATTCAACAATAGTTACGCCCATTTCACCTTCACCAAAAGAGCCAATTCTATAAGATTTTACATGAGGATGATTTTTTAAAAAATGATGAATACCATCTCTTAACTTACCAGTACCTTTACCATGAACAATTCTTGCAGTTTGAAATTTTGCCAAACTACAATCATCTAAAAATTTATCAATAACACCAATTGCTTCTTCAACATTAAAACCTATAACATTTATTTCAGTTGCCATATTTTTTGCTTTAGAAATACTAGAAAAAGAAGGGCTTTTATTAACATTGTTATTATTTTCAATAAATAAAGGTTTTGCTAAATCATTAATTGAAACATCCATCTTTAAATTTTCAACTTGAACTTGAACTTCCTTAGATTTAGAGATATGAGAAAGAACAATTCCATTTTTATTTAAAGTTGTTACAAAAACTTTTGCATTTGGGACAATTTCTTTTGGATCTAAAGTTTTATAAGAAGAAACTATAGAATTATTTTGTTCTATTTTAATATCTTTTATTTTATTATTTAATTTAGTTCTTAAATGTTCAAGCTCTTTAGAAGTAGAATTTTGATTCATTTGTTTTATAATTTTATTTGCGTCTTCTTTTGCATCTAATAAAATTTGTTTTGCCTTTTGTTTAGCATTATAAATTAAGTCTTTTTCTTTATTTTGTAATTCTTGTTTTTCATTATTCAAAGACTTCTCAAGAGCATTTATATCCTCTAATTTTTGAGTAATTTGAGATTTCTCATTTTCAATTAAAACCTTATCATCATAAATACTCTTTAATAAATTTTCAATATCAATTTGATCAGAAGTCATAAGGGTTTTAGCTTTTTCTATAATGTTTTTATTTAGCCCTAATTTTTCACTAATTTCAAAAGCATTACTTTTACCAGGAATACCAATTAACAAATGGTATGTAGGAGATAAAGTTGAAATATCAAACTCAACAGAAGCATTTTTAAAACCATCTGTAGTTAAGGCATATTGTTTTAATTCTTGATAGTGAGTAGTTGCAACACATAACACTCCAAGAGATTTTAGAAAATCTAAAATACTAATTGCTAATTTTGCACCCTCCAATGGGTCAGTACCAGAGCCCAATTCATCAAGTAAAACTAATGAATTTTTAGTAGCTTTGCTTGTAATTTCAACAATATGAGTCATATGAGAGGAAAAAGTACTCAAAGAATCATGAATACTTTGATCATCTCCAATATCTGCAAACACTGAATCAAATACAAAAATACTAGAATTTTCATCTGCTGGAATATTAAGACCACTACAAGCCATACAATTTAAAAGTCCAACAGTTTTTAAGCAAACGGTTTTTCCACCAGTATTTGGACCTGTAATTAAGAGCATAGAAAAAGTATCTCCTAAATCAATAGAAATAGGAACAACTTTATTTGCATCAATAAATGGGTGTCTAGCATTTTTTAAATGAATTTCCTTTTTATCATTAATGATAGGAGTAATTCCGTTAATTGATTTAGAAAATTTTGCTTTTGCAAATATAAAATCGATTTTACCAATTAAGTTAAAATCTGAGCTTAATTCTTGAGTATAAGGAAAAAATAATTTAGTTAGTTCTTGTAAAACTTTTTCAATTTCAAATTCTTCTTCTGCCTTTAGAGTATTTAGTTCATTGTTCATTTCAAAAACAGACAAAGGCTCTATAAATACGGTTGAACCTGCATTGGAAACATCGTGTATAAAACCTTTTACATATGTTCTATATTCTTCCTTAACTGGAATTACAAACCTATCATTTCTAAGAGTAATAATATTTTCTTGAATATATTTAGAGTAATTAGAAGAATGAATCATATCATTTAACTTAGAGCGAATATCCTGTTCCAATTTTCTTTTTTGTTTTCTAATAGATAATAAATTTTTTGAAGCATTGTCATCTATTGTATTATCATCTATTATACAAGAAAAAATTTTTTTATATACTTCTTGATTAGAATACAAATTGTTAAATAAATCAGATAAAACATGATATTCGTTAATATCTAAAAAATCTTTTTGAAAGTATTCTTTTAATTCTTGTGATTGCTTAAAAATAGTAGCTAAATTTAAAAGAGATTTAGTAGATAAAGTAGAATTACTTTCTAAATTTTTCAATTCAAGTGATATGTCAAAAATATCATAAAAACTAGGCATTCCATTGCGATAAGATAAATTCACAGCTTCTAAAGTTTCTTCTAAAAGATTTTTTACAACATTTTCATTATTACTTGGGATTAAACTTAAACTGAATTCTCTTCCTTTATTTGTAGAACAAAATCCAGTTAACATTTCTATAATTTTATCAAATTCTAATTTTTTTAAACAATTATAATCCATATTAAACTCCTAATCAATTAATATAATGATTATACAAACTATTTTTATTATAGTCAAGAAAAATAAAATTAATAAAATAATTGCAAAAAACATAAACTTGTGATATAACGTAGGTATAAAAAAGAGGTGAAAAAATGATAAAAGCGTACGCCAAATCAGATATAGGCAAAGTAAGAGAAATAAATCAAGACAGTTATTATATATCTGATTCAATTGATGAAGTTCAACTATATATGTTAGCAGACGGAATGGGAGGCTATAATGGAGGAGAAATAGCAAGCAAACTAGCCATACAAACAGCAAAAAGTTATATTGAAAATAACTTCTTACAAATTGATAAAGACAAAGATAGTATCATTCAATTATTAGCAAGCAGTATGGAATATGCTAATATGCTTGTTTTTGAAAAATCAAAAGAAAACAAAGAATTAGAAGGAATGGGAACAACATTAGAAATTTGTTTAATATATAATAACAAAGCATTTATAGGTCATATAGGTGATAGTAGAATATATAGAATTAGAAAAGAATTCATAAGAAAACTAACACAAGACCATAGTTATGTACAAAAATTAGTAAAAGATGGAAAAATAACTCAAGAAGAAGCAGTGCATCATCCACAAAAAAACATGCTAATGAAAGCATTAGGATGCAATGCTTTTGTAGAACCTGATGTTATGGTAAAAGGATTTTTAAAAGATGACATTATAGTAATGAACTCAGACGGACTAACAAACTTAGTAACACAAGAAGAAATATTAAAAATAGTACAAAAAAATATTGAACAAGCACCAAAAGAATTAGTTAAATTAGCAAATGATAGAGGAGGATATGACAATATAACAGTTGTGACAATAAAAAATATATAGACAATCCACACTAAAACATTATTAAGGGGGATAAATATGAATATAGAAGGAAAGTTATTGGGAAGCCGATATGAAATGATTGAAAAAATCGGAAATGGCGGTATGTCCACAGTCTATAGAGCAATTGATAAAGTATTAAAAAGAAATGTAGCAGTAAAAATATTAAGAGATGAATTTACAACAGATGTAGAATTTATAAAAAGATTTGAAGTAGAAGCACAATCAGCAGCAAGACTAGCACATCCAAACATTGTATCTATTTACGATGTAGGAGTAGAGGACAATTTATACTATATTGTAATGGAATTAATCCAAGGAAAAACTCTAAAAGAAATTATAGTAGAAGAAAGAGGTCCACTACCTTGGAAATGGTCTGTTAATGTAGCAATTCAAATAGCATCAGCATTAGAAACAGCACACAGAAATAACATTGTACATAGGGACATTAAGCCACACAACATTATCATTACAGAAGATGGAATTGCAAAAGTAACAGACTTTGGAATTGCAAAAGCTGTTTCAAATTCAACTATTACTGCATTTGGAACAACAATTGGTTCAGTTCACTATTTTTCACCAGAGCATGCAAGAGGTGGATTTACAGATGCAAAATCAGACTTATATTCACTTGGCGTTGTTATGTATGAAATGCTAACAGGTAGAGTTCCATTTGATGCAGACACTCCTGTATCTGTTGCATTAAAACACATGCAAGAAGAACCAGAAGAACCAATAGAAGTAAATCCTAATATACCATTTGCAATAAACAAAATTATAATGAAAGCACTTAAAAAAGATGTAACATTAAGATACCAATCTGCAAGTGAAATGTTAGTTGACTTAAGAAAAGCTCTAAAAGACCCAGAAGGTGATTTTGTAGAAGATTTAGAATATGATAAAACAGCTAGAACACAAAAAATAAATACAGATATTTACGAAAATATGCCAAACTATAACACAAATAATAGAGAAAAATCTAATAAAGAAGAAAATAAATTTGTAAAATTTATAAAAAATCATAAAGTACTAAGTGTAGTAATAGGATTAATGTTATTATTTGGAATTAGTTTAGGAGGAACATTAGGCGTATTAAGCATTACAAATCCACCAGAAGTAGATATGCCAAATGTTGTAGGATTATCAAAAGAAGAAGCACAATCAAAAGTAGAAGAAGCTAAATTAAAATTTGAAGTAACAAGCGAAGAATACAACAAAGATGTACAAGAAGGATTAGTAATTTCACAAGATCCATTTTATATGGAAAAATATCATAAAGTAAAACAAGGAAGTACAGTAAAAGTCGTAATCAGTAAAGGTCAAGAAAAAACTACTGTGCCAAATGTTGAAGGAAAAGAAAAACAAGAAGCAATAAAATTACTTGAAGAAGCAAAATTAAAAGCAGAAGTAATAGAAGAAGCAAGTAAGACAATTCAAAAAGATTATGTAATTAGCCAAGAAACAGCAAAAAATACAGAAGCATTTGCAGGAGATATTGTAAAAATTCATGTAAGTACAGGAGTAAAACAAGCAACAGTAATAAGCGTAGTAGGAAAAAATCGGAGATGAAGCTAAGAAAGAATTAGAAGCCTTAGGCTTAAAAGTAACTGTAACAAGTGAAGAAGACTCTTCAAAAGAAAAAGGAATAGTACTAAAACAAAGTATAAATGATGGGGAATCTGTTGATGAGGGTTCTAGCATAACTATTACAGTAAATAGTTTTGAAGCATCAAAATCAGTAGCATTAATACTTGATGTAAAAAGTATAACTGGGGGATATAAAGAAGAAAATAATAGTAGTACAAATACTAATGCTAATGATACAAATAATACAACAAATCAACAAACAGATACTACAGTTGCAAAAACAGTTAATATAGTTATAAAATCTGGAAATACAACACTATGGTCAGATTCAGGAGTTGACAAAAACACAAGCAACAAAACTGCCAATGTTACAGGAAAAGGTTCTATGGATTTAACTATAAGTATTACAGATTCAAAAGGTGGAAGTTGGACTAGACAAACAAATATTAATTTCAACACAGAAACTTCAAAAAATATAAAATAATAAAAATATAGGGGGAACGAATAAAAAATTAGCGTTCCCTTTAATAAAAATAGGAGAAAAAATGAGAGGAATTATAACAGAAAACAATTCTAACATATATAAAGTAAAAAGAAATTGCCAAAGATCAAAAATACCACTAACATATCCAATGCCAAGTTATGAAGCAACAGCAAGAGGAAAATTCAAAAATGACGGAATAGAACCTGTTGTTGGAGATATGGTAAGATTTGAAGTAATAGATGAAAAAAAACAACAAGGAGTAATAAATGAAATTTTAGAACGAAAAGTATATATAAAAAGACCTAAAATTGCAAATATTACTCAAATGATTTTTGTTCTTTCTAGCAAAAATCCAAAGCCAGATTTATTAATGCTTGACAAACAATTAGCGTTTGCAGAATTTTTAGGAGTAAAATCATTAATAGTTCTAAATAAAGCAGACTTAGATGATGAATCAGAATTCGAAAGAATAAAAAAAGTTTATGAAAATATAGGATATATAGTAATAAAAACAAATTGCAAAAATAAAAAAGGAATAAAACTTTTAAAAAGCAAACTAAAAAATAATATAAATGCCTTTTCTGGAAATTCAGGAGTAGGAAAGTCAACACTAATAAATAGCATTTTTGGTAAAGACATAGCATTAGAAGGAGAAATTAGTCAAAAAAATAAAAAAGGAAAAAACACTACAACTTCAGTTAAAATATACGAAATTGATGTTAATACATATATTGCAGACACACCAGGATTTTCAACATTTTCAATTGAAGAAATTAATAGTAAAGATTTAAGTAATTATTTTGTAGAATTTAAAAAAGAAATTTCAAAGTGTGAATTTCTTGACTGTACACACATTAAAGAAGAAAAATGTGGAGTTAAGAAAGCAATTAAAAAAGGAAAAATAGATGAAGGAAGATATGAAAGATTTTGCAAAATAAGAGAAGAACTTAAACAGAAGGAGGAACGAAAAAAATGGTAGAAGTTTCTACATCAATTTTATCAGTAAAAGAAGGAGAAGAATTAGAAACATTCCTAAATTTAGAAGTTGCAAAAACAGACTATTTTCATATTGATGTAATGGATGGAAAATTTGTAGAAAAAGACACATATAAAAAGATGTTAAACAATGCTTCATATATCAAAAGAATTTCAAACATTCCCTTAGATGTTCATTTAATGGTAGAAGATGTTCGGACAAGCAATTGATGACTTTTTAGCAGTAGAGCCTAATATTATAACTTTTCATTTAGAAGCATGTAAAAATAAAGAAGAAGTACAAAAAATGATACAATATATAAAAAATAATAATTGTAAAGTTCGGAATATCAGTAAAACCAGGTACAAAAATAGAAGATGTATTTGAATTTTTACCATATGTTCATATGTGTTTAGTAATGACAGTAGAACCCGGAAAAGGTGGACAAGTATTTTTAACAGATATGGTAGAAAAAATTAAAAAATTAAAAGAATATATAATAGAACAAAATTTAGAGGTAGACATAGAAGTAGATGGAGGAATTAATCTAAAAACAGCTCCAAGTGTAAAAAAAGCAGGAGCCGATATTTTAGTCTCAGGAACGGCAATTATTATGGCAAATGATTTTAAAGTTATTATAGACGAATTGAAAAAATAATAATATAAAAGAGCAAAATTTCGAATATTTTGCTCTCTTTTACTTAATTTTTTCATATTTTATTTTGCACTACTTTCTGTAGTTGCTTCTTTATTCTTAAAAAGAAGATTATATGTAATTATTCCTAAACCTAATATAACTGCAAGCAAAGAAACAATTGAACCTACATAAGGAATTAATCCAATTAACCAAAATACAATAGATGATAAAATTAATATTCCAAATATAGTAACATTTTTTGTCATTTTAAATTTGTTACAGATAATATTATTTATAGCAATTACAAATACAGATGTACTTATAGCTATTAAAACAAAGAATAAAACTAATACCAACATACCTAAAGTAGATGTTATTCCTAAAACTAGTAATAAAATTGATAAAAGCAAAAGTACAATAGGTGCTAATATTCCGAAGGCCAAGAACAGGTAAAATCTTTTTCTTTGCTAATAAAGAATTGTTCTTTATGAATTTTGGTGCAAGCCATAATCCTATTAACCAAACTGCCAATATTGTAACAACAAATGTACCAAGTGTAAGAATTGCATTTGATATTGTACTTTCATTAACAGTAGTTTCTTGTTTTTCAAAATTTACATCACCAGAAACACTGCCTTCTGGAACTGTTCCTTCTTTGGCAGATGAATAATTTAAAGTTCCTGAGATAACTGGTCTAGTAGTTCCTTCTGATTCATTATTTGGTTCTGCTAAATAAAGATCAGCACAATTAACATATGCATTTCTTCCAACTACACCATTTATATTAATTGTAGTAGAAGTAGTTCTAATATCCCTATATACATAACCATTAATATTTATGTTTTTGGCAATACCATATAAATCATATACTATACCATTAATATTAATAATATTAGATGCAGCAAATAAGTTACTATAAACATATCCTTGTTCAGCAATTGTTACTTCATTTGCACAAACAAAAACATCTCCACCAATTTGTGATTTAATTGTAAGAGTATTTGCAACAACAAATACATTACCATCAATAATATAATCAATTACTACATCTTCTCCAGTCAAATAAACATCTTGTTTTTTGTAAGTATCTTCTTCATTAGTAGTTGTTTGACCGCTCATTTATTGCTTGAACATCAGTAGTAGTGGTATCTGTGCTGTTATTTTCTTGTGTTTCATTATCAGCTCTTGCAATCGGAACAGTAAACAATAAAACAATTATTGCTAAAATAGCAATTAATTTGAATTTGTTTTTTAACATTTAAAAATCCCTCCTAAATTTTATTTATAAATCTGTTAAAAATATATAACTTTATTCGAATTTTGTCAATTAATTATTTTTATTTTTCAAGTTATAAAATTTCATTTAACTTTTCACTTGACGATTATAATAGTTACAAAATTGCCTTACAACACATAAATCACATTTTGGATTTCTAGCAATGCAAGTATTTCTTCCATGCCATACCAATATATGGTTAATATCTTTTAAATATTCTTTTGGAAAAATTTTAATTAAATCTTGTTCAATTTTTTCTGGTTCTTTTTGCTTTGATAGACCAACTAAATTAGAAATTCTTTTTGCATGTGTATCAACTGCAACTCCTTTTGCTATACCAAAGACTTCTAATAAAATAACATTTGCACTTTTTCTACCAACACCTGCTAAACTAGTTAACTCTTCCATTGTGTGAGGAACTTCTCCATCAAAATTTTCTAGAATTTGTTTTGCACATAATTTTATATTTTTTGCTTTATTTTTATAAAAACCACAAGGATGTATCAAATTTTCTAATTCATGAATATCAATATCAGCAAAGTCTTGAATAGTTTTACATCGTTTAAATAAAGCAGGTGTTGTTTTATTAACTCTTTCATCTGTACATTGTGCAGAAAGCATTACAGCTACTACTAATTGAAAAGGGGTTTTAAAATCTAAACTACAAGTTGCATCTGGATAATAATCTTTTAATAATTCAATGAATTTTATATAATCTTGTTTTTTCAATTTAATCATCTCCAAATTTATTTTATAAGATAAAATAAAAATAGTCAATTAGTAATATGTTCTACATAAAAAGGAACCAATAATCAAAAAAAGTAATATAATATACAAAAAGAAGGAGGTAATAAAATCATGTTTAGGCTGTTCAAAAAAACACTCGCAATTTGCTTAATAGGATTAGGATTGGGAATTCTATTAGTATTATTACTTCCATTAACAGGTTGGCTATTTATAATTGGTGTGGCAATAATTTGTATGGGATTTGCATGGCTTGCTTGCTAAAACAAGTAAAAAAATAAAAGGAGGGAAATACATATGACAATTGTTGTAAAAAAAGTTCCAAAATTTTTAAGAGGATTTGTAAAATTAATTTTTGGAATAAAAGAATAAAAGAGAAATAAAAAAGAGCTTTGTTCAACTTAAGCTCTTTTTACTTTACCATCTTTTAAACATTTTGCGCATACATATATTCTTTTAATATCACCATTAACATTAGCTTTTACCCTTCTTAAATTAGGTTTCCAAGTACGAGTAGATCTTTTACTAATGTGAGAACGAGTAATACTAAGTTTATTTCCACGGCTAACTGATTTTTGACAAATTTCACATACTGCCATTCTTAATTGCACCTCCCAAATTTCATAAATAAATTGACTAATACTTAGTTTATCACAAAAAATAAAAAAAAACAAGTATTTTTTGAAAAATATAAAAAATTCCTTGCAAAATAGGAAAAATGTGGTATAATTAATTGGCTATGTTATTTTAGGAAAGGATGAAAAAAGAATGAATTGTAAAGTAGAAAAAACAAAAAATGCAAATGAGGTAAAATTAGAAATAACAGTAGATAGTGAAAAATTTGAAGATGCTATCAAAAAAGTATATTTTAAAAGTGCAAAATATTTTAATATACCAGGATTTAGAAAAGGAAAAGCACCAATGCAAATAGTAGAAAAATATTATGGAAAAGAAATTTTCTATGAAGATGCATTTAACGAAGTAGCAGGTGAAGCCTTAGAAGAAGCAGTAAAAGAAAACAAATTAGAAATAGTAAGTAGACCACAAGACTTAGAAATAACACAAATTGAAAAAGGAAAAGATTTAATATTTACAGCAGTAATGCAAACAAAGCCTGAAGCAAAACTTGGAAAATACAAAGGTATAGAAATCAAAAAAATTGAGTATAATGTTACAGATCATGACATTGAGCACGAATTAGAACATATGCAAGAACACAACAGCAGACTAATTTCTATTGATGATAGACCAGTAGAAAAAGGAGACATTGCAACAATTGATTTCGAAGGATTTGTAGATGGAAAAGCCTTTGAAGGTGGAAAAGCAGAAAAACATGAATTAGAAATAGGAAGCAACACATTTATTCCAGGATTTGAAGACCAAGTAATTGGAATGAAAATCAATGAAGAAAAAGACATCAAAGTAAAATTCCCAGACGAATATTTTTCAAAAGAATTAGCTGGAAAAGATGCAACATTTAAAGTAAAACTTCATGAAATAAAAAAGAAAGAACTACCAAAATTAGATGATGAATTTGCAAAAGATGTAAGTGAATTTGACACTTTAAAAGAACTAAAAGCAAATATAAAAGAAAATAAACAAAAACAAAACGAAGAAAAAGCAAAATATGAAACAGAAGAAGCAGTAATAAAAGCAGTATGTGAAGACATGAAAGTAGAAATTCCATCTGGAATGATAGAACAAGAAACAGAAAATATGTTAAAAGACATTGAACAAAAACTATCATATCAAGGGCTAAAACTAGACCAATATCTTCAAATGATGGGAAAGAAAAAAGAAGAAGTTCAAAAAGAATACGAACCACAAGCAATAGAAGCAATAAAATCTAGACTAGCATTAGAAGCAGTTATCAAAGCCGAAAAAATAGAAGTAGAAGAAAAAGAAATTGATGAAAAACTAAAAGAAATGGCTAAAAATTATGGAAAAGAAAATGACGAAGAATTCTTAAAAAATGAAAACGTTAGAAGATACATAAAAGAAGGAATACAATCAGAAAAAGCAATCGACTTCTTAGTAAAAAATGCAAAAATAAAATAAACATAGATAAAACATTAAGGAGGAAAAAATTATGTTAGAAAAAAACAGTTTAGTACCATATGTAATTGAACAAACAAATAAAGGAGAAAGATCATACGATATTTTCTCAAGATTATTAAAAGACAGAATAATCTTCTTAGGAGAAGACGTAAATCCTACAACATCTAGTTTAGTTATTGCGCAATTATTATTTTTAGAGTCAGAAGACCCAGACAAAGACATATATTTATATATAAACTCACCAGGAGGCTCTATTACAGATGGAATGGGAATTATAGATACAATGAATTACATCAAATGCCCAGTATCAACTATATGTGTAGGAATGGCAGCAAGCATGGGAGCAGCGCTACTTGCAGCAGGAGAAAAAGGAAAAAGATTTGCAACACCAAACGCAGAAATCTTAATTCATCAACCATTAATCGGTGGTGGAGGAATTTCTGGTCAAGCAACAGAAGTAAAAATTCATGCAGATCACTTAGTAAAAACAAGAGAAAAATTAAACAAATTTTTAAGTGAAAGAACAGGTCAAACAATAGAAACAATTCAAAAAGACACAGAAAGAGACAATTACATGACAGCAGAAGAAGCATTAAAATATGGATTAATAGATGGAATTATGGACAAAAGAAAATAAAAAAATAAAAAGGAAATGAGGTTTTAGAATGTCTAAGAACGACACACCTAAAAGCGTAAGATGTTCTTTTTGCGGAAAAGCGCAAGAAAATGTAAAAAAAATAGTAGCAGGACCAGGAGTATATATTTGCGACGAATGTGTAGAACTTTGTACAAGTATCATTGAAACAGAATTATATGAAGATGAAAAAGTAGGATACACATTAAGCGAAGTAAATGAAATACCAAGTCCAAAAGAAATTAGAAAAGTATTAGATGATTATGTAATTGGTCAAGATGAAGCCAAAAAGACTCTATCAGTGGCAGTATATAACCATTATAAAAGAATTGCACATGAAGAAAATAACGATAAAGACGATGTAGAAATTCAAAAAAGCAATATCTTGCTATTAGGTCCAACCGGTTCAGGAAAAACACTACTTGCAAAAACATTAGCAAAAATATTAAATGTACCATTTGCAATAGCAGATGCCACAACTTTAACAGAAGCAGGTTATGTAGGAGAAGACGTAGAAAACATTTTATTAAAATTAATTCAAGCAGCAGATGGAGATGTCCAAAAAGCAGAAAAAGGAATAATCTATATAGATGAAATAGATAAAATAACAAGAAAATCAGAAAATCCATCAATAACAAGAGATGTAAGCCGGAGAAGGTGTACAACAAGCATTACTAAAAATTATTGAAGGAACAATTGCATCTGTACCACCACAAGGTGGAAGAAAACATCCAAATCAAGAACTAATCCAAATTAACACAGAAAACATATTAATAATTTGTGGAGGAGCATTTGAAGGATTAGAAAACATCATAAAAGATAGAACAGGAGAAAAAGCAATTGGATTTGGAAGCAATATAAAAAGTAAAAAAGAAATAAAAACATATGAAGTATTCCAAGAACTATTACCACAAGATTTATTAAAATTTGGATTAATACCAGAATTTATAGGAAGATTACCAATAATAGCAACCTTAAAAGAACTAGACAAAGAAGCATTAATTCAAATATTAGTAGAACCAAAAAATGCATTAGTAAAACAATACCAAAAATTATTCCAAATAGATGGAGTAGAATTAGTATTTGAGCAAGAGGCATTAGAAGCAATAGTAGACAAAGCAATAGAAAGAAAAACTGGAGCAAGAGGACTTCGTTCTATAATAGAAGAAATAATGAGAGATATTATGTACGAAATACCTTCTAATCCTCACATTGAAAAATGTACTATTACTAAGGAAACAGTATTAAACAATGCAGGACCAGAAATAGTTATAAACAAAGAAAAAAAGGTTCGAAAACCTATGATAAAAAAGAAAAGGCAAATGCCAACAAATAATCAAAAAGAAACAGCATAAAGCTGTTTCTTTTTGTTAAGAGAAAATTAATATAATCTCTCTTTTTTATTCATAATTTCTATGATATACTAAAAATATATAATATAAAGAAATAGGAGAATTGCAATGTATAATATATTAGTAGTAGATGATGATAAAGAAATAGTAGGAGCAATAGAAATATATCTAAAAAAAGAAGGATATAACATACTAAAAGCATATAACGGAAAACAAGCCTTAGAAACAATTGAAAAAAATGAAATCCATTTAGTGATTTTAGACATTATGATGCCAGAAAAAGATGGATTAGAAACACTAGAAGAAATTAGAAAAGATAAAAGAATACCAGTAATTTTATTATCAGCAAAATCAGAAGACTATGACAAAATAGGAGGCTTAAATTCTGGTGCAGACGATTACATTACCAAACCATTTAATCCATTAGAACTAATTGCAAGAGTAAATTCTTGCTTAAGAAGATACCTTAATTTTGGCTCTATAGAAAATAAAAATAGCAAAATTTATAAAACAGGAGAATTAGAAGTAAATGATGAAACAAAACAAGTAACAGTAGATGGTAAAATAGTAAAACTAACTGCCACTGAATTTAATATATTAAAATTCCTAATACAAAACAAAGGAAAAGTATATTCTATTACAGAAATATATGAAAATGTATGGAAAGAAGAAGGCTTTGGAGCAGAAAACATCATTGCAGTACACATAAGGCACATAAGAGAAAAAATAGAAATAAATCCAAAAGAACCCAAATACCTAAAAGTAATATGGGGAATTGGATATAAAATAGAAAATATATAAACTAAGAAGAGGAGGTAACAAAAAATATGCAAAAATTAAGAAATTCAGACTTTTTAAAAATCATGTGTTATACATTAATTCCAATATTAGTAGGAATCCTTTTACTTAGTATAATAGATTTAGCATATTTAAAAGAAATACAAATAAAAAAAGATGAAACAAAATATTCTCAAACACAAGACTTTGCAGACAACTATTTATCTTATTTTATTAATAAAGTAGTAATATGTAAAAATGCAAATCAAAATAATAATTTTATAAAATTAGAAGAAGAATTAGGTAACTTATATTATTATGAAGATAAATCATATGGCAACATGGAAGATTATATTAACTATATTATTATAGACAAACAAACAGGACAAATGTATACAAACATCAAAGCAACTAATTATGAACAAGAAATCTTACATATGAAAGACAAAAAAATTTATTGGAACTATTTAGAAGATGGTAAAGTAGAAACAAATTTAGAATATATTAATGAAAAAAATATACAATATAATTATAAATATTACTATTCTAAAAACACAGAATTTGGAATATACAGTTCTAATCCATCATCTGCCAAAATACAAGATTATGTTATTTACAGTTTTTTTGATGAAGAAGAAGCAAATGAATCAGGACTTAGCAAATGGAACTTTATAAGTTTTATTGCTGAAAATAAAAACTTACCAATTTTAATGTGCATAATTAGCGTAATTTCACTATTTGTAATTGCAATTTACTTATTTTGGGCAATTGGATATAAAGAAGGAAAAAAAGTTACATTAGGAGCAATTGACCAAATACCATATGAAATTATAGGAATCTTAAGTTATATTAGCATAACAGTTATTTTAAAAATCCTATTTCATGAAAGATATTACTATTACAACACTATAGTAGAATTATTTATTTGTAGTATTCTATATTTAATTGGATATGTAATATGCGCAATTTTTGGTGTAACAACAATTAAAAGAATAAAAGCAAACAAGTTTTGGGAAAGTTTTCTAACATACAAAATAATAAGATGGATTTTTAGACAAATAAAACAAACCTTAGAAGAAATAGGAAAGAAAAATCAATCAAGTAAAAGAATGTTTTGGTATTATTGGGGATTTGTTGCAATAAGTGTATTCCTTGGAATGTTTTATAGAAGCGGAATTACAATAGTCTTTTTAATTATATTTTGGATTTGGGCTTATAGTAAACTAAAAAGATATGTAAGACAAAAAGATGAAATAAACCTTAAAGAAGCATTAAAATCAGAAAGACTAAAAACAGAACTTATTACTAATGTATCACATGACATAAAAACACCATTAACTTCAATTATTAACTATGTAGACTTGTTAAAAAAAGAAAATATACAAGATGAAAAAATTAGAGAATATATAGACATTATTGATATAAAATCACAAAGGCTAAAAAAATTAACAGAAGATGTAGTAGAAGCATCAAAAGTATCTTCTGGAAATATCAAATTAAACATAGAAGAAATTAATATAAAAGAACTTATTAATCAAACAATAGGAGAATTTAAAGATAAATTTGAGGAAAAAAACTTAAAAATTGAAACAAAACTTCCAAATGAAGAAATAAAAATTAAAGCAGATAGTCGTTACATGTATAGAATTATAGAAAATTTATTTAGCAATATTACAAAATATGCCTTAGAAGATTCAAGAGTTTATATTGATGTAATTAACAAAAAAGGAAAAATAGAAATCAGCATTAAAAATATTTCAAAAGCAAAATTAAATATTAGTAGTGATGAATTAATGCAAAGATTTGTAAGAGGAGATAAATCAAGGTATACAGATGGAAGTGGATTAGGACTATCTATTGCAAAAAGTTTAACAGAGTTGCAAAATGGAAAATTTGATATTATAATTGATGGAGATTTATTTAAAGTTGTAATGCAATGGTAATTAAGACGAAGGAGTAAATATATATGAAAAAATTTATAATTATAATCTTTGTTTTAGTTTTATTATTTATTGGAATTATAGTATCAAAAAACGTATTAGCAAAGAAAAATCAAATAGGAATAAAAGAAATAGAAAAAATAGAAAATTATATTAATCAAATCTATTTAGAAAGAGAAATAGTAGGAGACTCTCTTCCATGTTTTGAAAATCTTAATGAAGCAAACGAGAAGTGGATTTGGGAAGTAGTAAAAAAGAATTTGGAAGACGATAAAATAACTTATGAAGAATTACAAAAAAAAGAAAAAGAATTATTTGGAGAAAATTTTGAAAAAGAATTTCCAAAAGACGGAACCGACTATTTAACTTACAATAAAGAGGAAAATCATTATGAAGCAATACCATCAGAAATGGATAACCAAGGAAGTTTCTTTTTATTAAACAAAATTGAAAAAGTACAAGATGGATTTGAAGTTAATATAATTGAATATTTAGAAGATTATTCTGAAATGGACTATATTATTATCCAAAATTTAAATAAAGAAGAAATTAGTAGAACAAGTAGTTCAAATGAAGAAGAAGCAATTGAAATTGTAAAAAGAAACATAGACAAATTTACCAATAAAAAAATATTATTAAAATATAAAAATGAAAAATTAACAGTGCAAAAAGTTTATATGTAGAAGGAAAAAGAAATGTTAGAAAAATTAGAAAAATGTAATATTTGTCCACACAATTGCAATATAAACAGATTAGAAGGAAAAATAAATTGCATATATTGTCAAAACTATGAAATTAGTCAGTTAGGAAAAGGAAAAGATATTACAATAGAAAACTTAGCAGACATATTTTTAATTCAACAAGAAAGAAAAGTAGAAAACATTAACTTAGTAACACCTACAAGTTATACTTTGCAAATTATAGAAGCAATAAAAATAGCAAAGAAAAAAGGACTTTCTATACCAATTATTTACAACACAAATGGCTATGAAAAAATAGAAACTTTAAAACTATTAGAAGGATATGTAGATGTTTACTTGCCAGACTTAAAATATGCCGAAAACGATTTAGGATTAAAATATTCTAAAGTTGATAATTACTTTGAAATTGCAAAAGATGCAATAAAAGAAATGATAAGGCAAGTAGGATGTCCAAAAATTAATTCAAATGGAATAATAGAAAAAGGTGTTATTATAAGACATTTAGTTTTGCCAAACCATATAGAAAATAGTAAAAAAGTTTTAAAATGGATAAAAAACGAATTAACAAAAGATGTGTATATTAGTGTAATGGCTCAATACTTTCCAACATATAAAGCAAAAAATGTGGAAAACTTAAATCGAAAATTAACAAAAGAAGAATGGAAGCAAATACAAGATTATATAGAAGAACTTGGCTTCGAAAATGGTTTTATTCAAGAACTTGGAGAACATGAAGAAGAATATGTTCCAAAATGGGAATGGAATGAATAAATAAAATTATAAAAATAAAAAGAAAAAGTAGAATTTTAAAATGCAATATGATATACTTTGAAAAAGTCGAAAAAAAGGAGGAACAAAATAATGACACAAGCAGATAAAAATTTTATAGAAACATGTAAAGAAATAATAGAAAATGGATATTCATCAGAAGGCACCAATGTACGTACAAGATGGGAAGATGGAACTGAGGCAAACTATATATCAATTGTAGGAGTAACCAATAAATATGATGTAGGAAAAGAATTTCCAATGATTACATTAAGAAACAACACAAATACAATAAAAAGAGCAATTGACGAAATACTATGGATATGGCAAAAAAAATCAAACAAAACAAGTGACTTAAACTCTCATATTTGGGACCAATGGGCAGATGAACAAGGAACAATAGGAAAAGCATATGGATATCAAATGGGAAAAAAATATCAATTTAAAACAAAAGAAGGAATAAAAGAAATGGATCAAGTAGACTATGTTTTATATTTGCTACAACACGATTCATCTAGTCGTCGTATAATGACAAACATTTTTAATCATGCAGAATTAAAAGATATGGCATTAGAACCATGTGTGTATGGTACACAATGGTTAGTAAAAGGAGGAAAATTGCATTTAATTTTAAATCAACGTTCACAAGATATGTTAGCAGCAAATGGATGGAATACAATGCAATATGCAGCACTTCAATGTATGTTTGCACAAATAGCAGGACTAGAAGTAGGAACATTAACACACAACATAGGAGATTGTCATATTTACGATAGACACATTCCATTAGTAAAAAAATTAATAGAAGCAGAAAGTATGGATGTTTGTCCAAAATTAATAATTAAAAATCCAACTAAAAACTTTTATGAATTCAAAGTAGAAGATTTCGAAATAGAAGGATATGACTATAACAAAGAAATAAAATTAGGAAAAATTCCAGTAGCAGAATAGTAAAATAAAAAAGGAGAAGAAATGTTAAGTATAATAGTAGCAAAAGCCAAAAATAATATAATAGGAAAAGAAAATAAATTAATTTGGAAATTACCTGCAGATTTAAAAAGGTTTAAAGAATTAACAACAGGGCACACTATAATTATGGGAAGAAAAACATTTGAATCATTAGGAAGGGTGTTACCAAACAGAAAACACATAATATTTAGTCAAAACCCAGAATTAAAAATAGATAATGAAAATGTACAAGTAGTTCATTCAATGCTAGAAATACAAGAATATATTGAAAACAAAGAAGAAAATTTTGTAATTGGTGGCGCAATGATTTATAATTTACTAATGCCATATGTAACAAAAATGTATGTAACAGAAATAAATAAGGAGTTTGAAGGAGATGCATTTTTCCCAAAAATCAATCCAGAAATGTGGGAAGAAGTAAGTAGAGAAAAAGGAATAAAAGATGAGGAAAATCCTTTAGATTTCGATTATGTTATATATGAAAGAAAATAAATACAAGGAGTTTCTTTATGAAAATAATAGGAATTACTGGTAAATCAGGAAGTGGAAAAACAACACTTTCAACACTTTTATCAAAAAAATTAGATTGTAATGTTGTAGATGTAGATAAAATTGGACACGAAGCAACGCAAAATTGTGAAATAGTAAAAAAATTATGCGAAACTTTTGGAATTAAAATCTTAGAAAAAGATGGAAAAATCGATAGAAAGAAATTGGGAAATATAGTTTTTGCAGATAAAGAAAAAATGGATATTTTAACTGACATTACTTGGGGATATATGCAAAATATTTTGGATGAAATATTACAAAAAGAAGAAAAACAGACAATTATTTTAGAATGGGCATTGCTTCCTATTAGCAAATATTGGGATAATACAAATATAAAAATATTGATGACAGCAAAAGATGATGAAAGAAAAGAAAAAGTAATTGAAAGGGACAAAATATCAGAAGAGTACTTTTTAAAAAGAGACTCTAATGCAATTGATTACACAAAATATCAATTTGATTATATTTTTGAAAATGATTATAAATTAGAAACTATTGAAAAAATTGCAAAAACAATAATTAAATAAAAGAATATCAAGATAAGCTTTTGGTTAAAATAAATCCGAAAAAAG
>CANQHU010000027.1 GCA_947623945.1 uncultured Clostridia bacterium
ATATGACATTAGTATTACAGACTCTGTAATATTCTGTGGATAACTATTCTTTATTTTTTTATGGCTGACTAGTAACTTAAAATCTTTTTTATTGTACCATCGTACTTGGATCTATTCCATATTGAGTATATAGCCATGACATATAATCAAATGGTTCTAATGTTTCTGGCATTCCATAATCAATTCCAAATGTTTCTACTTTTATAGATGTAATTTTAGGTGGGTTTACTGGTGTACTTACTTCTGAATCTGTAGATTCGCTACCATCTTCATTTGTTTTTGCTTTTACTTCTATTTCTTCAATTTTGTGTACAACATCTAAACCTTCAATTACTTTACCAAATGATGTATAATATCCATCTAAAGCAGTATTTGATTTTGTCATAATAAAGAATTGTGAACTTCCAGAATTATATGATTCTTCTGCTAAAGTTGGTGCATAAGCAGTATAGTCACTTCTTGCCATTCCAATAACACCTTCATCAAATTTTAATTTATTATTTTTTACACCATTTGCTATAAATTCACCTTTTATTGTATATTCTTTGTCTTCTCCATCGTCTTTTAAATCACTTATACTTGCAGAACCTGAACCATCACCATTTTTGTCTCCACCTTGAATCATAAAGTCTTTTACTACTCTATGGAAAGTTAATCCATCATAAAATCCTCTGTTTGCTAGTGTAACAAAGTTTGCTACAGTTTGAGGTGCCAATTCTGGGTACAATTCTATTTTTATTGTTCCAAAGTTTTCTACTTCCATTGTAGCAATTGGATTTTTAACCTCCATTGTCAATTTTTTATAATATCCATAACCTATAACTCCTATTAATACTATTACCAAAATTAATGCAATTATCCATATTATGTTTTTAGTTTTCATCTTTTTTTACCTTACCTTTCTTTTTATTTTTAGAATACAAATTGGTCTTGCATCCTTTTTAACGATTGTTTAATTGATCTTGCTCTTACTTCTCCAATTCCTTCTACATCATCTAAACTTTCTATATCTGCTGCTAGAATGTGCTGGAAAGATTTAAAAGAAGAAATTAAGTTTTCTACTATATTACTAGGCATTCTTGGAATTTTGTCTAAAATACGATATCCTTTGGTATAAACTCCTACTTCATCATAATTATCAAAATTTTCATATCCTAATAGTTTTGCAATTATGTTTTCATTTGCTAAATCTTCATATTTTAAATCTGCTAATTGATTTATGATTTTTTCTGGCGATTGTTTTCTTCTGTTGTTAGATACCATGTAATCTTTTATAATTAATAATTCTTCTTTTTCTAAGCCTCCTATTAATTCTTCTAGTTGCATGCTTACTAATCTTCCATCTTCGCCTAATTCATATATTTCTCTTTGTATTTCTTCTACAATTCTCATTACCATTTCTGCTCTTTGAATTACAGATATAACATTATCAAGTGTTACAATATCATTAAATTCATATTCATTTAAAATATTTAATTTATTATCAAATACTTTTTTATATCTTTCTAATGTTTGTATTGCCTGATTTGCTTTGTTTAATACTACATCTGTGTCTTCTAGTATGTATCTATCTTCTCCTTTAAATACGGTAATTATTCCTCTTCTTTGAGAAATACTAATTACTAATTCTCCTGTCTGTTTTGCGGTTCTTTCTGCTGTTCTATGCCTTGTTCCGAGTTTCTAATGTTGTAATATCATGTGATGGTATTAATTGTGCATTTGCATACAAGATTCTTTTTAAATCTCCACTTAAGACAATTGCTCCATCCATTTTTGCAAGTTCATATAATTTAGAAGATGAATATTCTTCGTTTATGGTAAATCCACCATCTACTACTTCTTTTATCATTTGATTATTATTTGTTATAAATAATAATGCTCCCGTTTTTGCTCTTAATATGTTTTCTAATCCTTCTCGTATAGGAGTTCCTGGAGCAATTAATTTTAAAATTTCTGTGATATTATCTTCTTTTCCCTTTCTCAATATTGTTCTCCCCTTTTTATTTGCTTTAGCCTAATATTTTTTTCATGGCTTCTCCTATATTCTTGACTCCTATTATATCTAATTTATAATTATCTTTCAAGTCTTTTTTGTTACCTTCTGGTATAATACAAGTTTTAAAGCCTAATCTTTCTATTTCTTTTAATCTTTTTTCTATTAAATTAACTCTTCTAATTTCTCCTGTTAAGCCTACTTCTCCTATAATGACCATATCTTTTGGTATTGGTTTGTTTTTATAACTAGATGCTGTTGCCATAATAATTCCTAAATCAACAGAAGGTTCATTAATTTTTAGTCCTCCGCGCTACATTTAAGTAAACGTCTTGTGAACCTAATTGCAGTCCTACCTTTTTTTCTAATACTGCAATTAACACAGCTAAGCGATTATAGTCAATTCCATTTGTTGTTCTTTTTGGATATCCGGAAAATTGTTCCGAGTTGTTAAAGCCTGTAATTCAACTAATATAGATCTTGTCCCTTCCATGCTAGAAACAATACAAGAACCGTGATGGATTATCCTCTCTTTCTGAAATTAAAATATCTGATGGATTTTTTATTTCACACATACCTTCTTCTCTCATTTCAAACATTCCAATTTCATTTGTTGAACCGAATCTATTTTTTACACCTCTCAAAATTCTATAAGAAAAATATCTTTCTCCTTCTATATATAATACTGTGTCTACCATGTGCTCCAATACTCTTGGTCCTGCAATATTTCCTTCTTTTGTGACATGTCCAATAATTATTGTTGTAATTGCTCTTGATTTGCAAACTCTCATTACTTGAGATGTTATTTCTCTTACTTGGCTTACACTACCGAGCGGCTGCAGATAATTCTTCTGAATACATGGTTTGGATGGAATCGATAATTACTAATTTTGGATTTGTATCTAATATTGCTTGATTTACAACATCTATGTCTGTTTCTCCCAAAAATAATATATCTTCATTATTAATGCCAAGTCTATCTGCTCTCATTTTTATTTGTTCTGCAGATTCTTCTCCAGAAACATATAAAACTTTTCCTTCTCCTTTTACTTTGTCACAAATTTGAAGTATTAAGGTTGATTTTCCAATTCCTGGTTCGCCACCGCAATAAGATTAAAGATCCTTTTACTAGTCCTCCTCCTAATACTCTATCAAGTTCTTGAAATCCTGTAGATGTTCTTATTGTTTCTTTTGCTTCATATGAATTTAATTTTTGTGGCTTGTTGCTTTTTAAGTCTTTTTCTTGCTTAGAAACTGCTTTTGTTTCAACTATTTTTTGTTCAAAAAAACTGTTCCAACTATTACATGCTGGGCATTTTCCTAGCCATTTTGAAGATTCGTATCCACATTCATTACATACAAAAACTGTTTTTGCTTTTGCCATTTTATGGAATTCCTTTCTTTAAAATTAACGCAAGAAAAGTATAGCACATTTTTTTTTAATATGCTATACTTTTCTATTAATTTTATTTAAAGTTTATTTTTTGCTCTTGAAACTAACTTCTTGGAATAGAAAATCGTGTACTTTTCCCCAAGTAATTTCTTGATGTAAAAATTCATTTATTTCATCTTCAACTTTTTGTTGATATGGTGTTAACTCTACTTTAATTTCTTTGTTCCAGTCTATTTCTTGTAGCCAGAATGCTTTGAATTTACTCCAAAATCCTGCTTTAGTTGGTAAGTTTCCTCCAACATTCATAATAGTTCCTGCATTTTCTGGATTTACTCCTTCTACTTCGACTCCGCCAAAAACACCTGATACTTCGTTTATTTTTTCTGAATCTGCCATCATTAATTCCTCCTTCGTAATTTATACAATTGTTATTTTATTTATACTATATATTTTTAGAATAATCAAGTGATTTAGGCATTTTTTATATTAAATATTTGTTACACGTTTGTTACAATTTTATTACATTGTTTTGTATCTATTATAAGATGGTCACTTTCAGCTTTTTTGCAGATTCCTTTTACAATCTTATTTTCTAAATTTTCTGATGATTTTGTATGAACTAAAATATAGTTTTTGGTATGTCCTACATAATTTTCGCCTTTTTTTTCTTCAAAAAGTACTTCTATTTCTTTTTCAATATATTTTTGGTTGTATTCCATTTCGTTTTTGCTTGATAATTCAATTAATTTTTGGCTTCTTTCTTCTTTTATTTTTCCATCAATTTGCCCTTCCATTCCGCGCTGCTTTTGTGCCTTTTCTTTGAGAGTATTTAAATATATGCATTTTATAAAATTTTATTTCTTCCAAAAATTCATAGGTCTTTTTAAATTCTTCTTCTGTTTCTTGTGGGAATCCGAACTATTATATCTGTTGTTAAGATTACATCTTTATATGTATTTCTTAATCTTTTTACAATTTCTTTAAATTCTTGACAGGTATATCTTCTATTCATTCTTTTTAGAGTTTCGTCACATCCACTTTGCAATGATAAATGAAAATGATGACATATTTTTTCTAGTTTAGATAATCTTTTTACGAATTCTTCTGTTATTAAAAGTGGTTCTATTGAACCTAAACGGATTCTTTCAATTCCTTCGACTTTATTTATTTCTTCTAATAAATCAATTAGTCCATATTTTTCTTTAAAGTCTTTTCCATAAGATGCTATGTGTATTCCTGTTATAACTACTTCTTTTATGCCTTTTTGTGCAATTTTTTGGATCTCTTCTATTACAATTTTAGGATTTCTGCTTCTTACTCTTCCTCTGGCATATGGAATGATGCAATATGTACAAAATCTGTCACATCCATCTTGTACTTTAATTACTGCTCTTGTTTTTTCTGTGTATGTTGTTTCTCCCAATTCTACATATTCTTTTTGTGACATTACATCTGCAATTTCTATATTTTTTTCTTTTTTTTCTATATAATTTTCTACTGCTTGAACAATGTTTTTCTTTTCGTTGTTGCCTAATACTAAGTCTATTTCTTCCATTTTTTCTAGTTCTTCTTTGGCTACTTGCACATAACAACCACAAGCGACTACTATTGCTTGTGGTTCTATTTGTTTTACTCTTCTTAGCATTTGCCTTGATTTTCTGTCTGATATATTTGTTACTGTACAAGTATTTACAATATAAATATCTGCTTTTTTGTCCGCTTCTACTACCATATATCCTTTTTTGATAAATTGCTCAATCATAGAATTTGTTTCATATTGGTTTACTTTACAACCAAGTGTTATGAATGCTACTTTTTTCATTTTTACTCCTATTTTTTTGCTTTTCCATCTAAAACATCTAAGTTTTCTAATGCTTTACCTGTTCCTAATGCTACACAAGATACTGTGTCTTGTGCAATCATTACATTTATTCCGGTTTTTTCTTGTAAAAGTTTGTCTAACCCATCTACTAAACAACCTCCACCTGTCATATAAATTCCTTTATCACTAATATCTGAGGCAAGTTCTGGTGGTGTTCTTTCAAGTACTGAATGAACAGCATCTACAATCATCATTGCTGGTTCTATTAATGCTTCTAACATTTCGCTTGAGTGGATTGTAATTGTTTTTGGAAGTCCTGTAATTAAGTCTCTTCCTCTAATATCCATTTCTGTATCTTGTATTTTTGGAAATACACAGCCTATGTTTACTTTTAAATCTTCTGCTGTTCTTTCTCCTATCATTACATTGTGCTTTTTCTTGATATATTTTACAATTGCTTCATCAAATTTATCTCCTGCTACTTTTATTGAGGTATTTACAACTGATCCTCCGAAGGGAAATAACAGCGATATCAGTTGTTCCTCCACCAATATCTACTACCATGTTTCCACATGCTTTTGATATGTCAATTCCTGCTCCAATTGCAGCTGCTATTGGTTCTTCTATTAGATAAACTTTTCTTGCACCTGCTTGAGATGCAGCATCTATTACTGCTTTTTTTTCTACTTCTGTTACTTGGGATGGAATACAAATCATGATTCTTGGGGCAAATAGAAATTTTCCACAAACTTTGTTTATAAAGTGTTTTAACATTTTTTCGGTTACAGTATAATTAGATATTACGCCTTCTCTTAAAGGTCTTGTTGCTACGATGTTTCCTGGGGTTCTTCCAAGCATTCTTCTTGCTTCTTGCCCTACTGCTAGTACTTCTCCTGTGTTATTGTCTACTGCTACAACAGAAGGTTCTCTTAATACAATTCCTTTTCCTTTTACATAGGCAATTACTGTGGCTGTTCCTAAATCTATTCCTATATCCTGTCCCAAACCAAATTTAAACATCTTCCTCTTCCCTTCGTATTTTATTTTTCTTTTTTGTTACATTTTTGTTACAATTATATTACAAAGGTTGTAATTTATCAATACTTTTAATTGAAATTTTTCATTTTTTGTATTATAATATTATTAATTTCGAGGTGATTTCATGAAACATTTTCAATTTGTTTCTAAAAGCGAATTAGATACCAAAAATTTTGCAAAGAATTTAGCATCTTACCTAAAAAGCAAAGACGTAATTGTTTTAACACGGAAGTTTAGGAAGTCGGTAAAACAAAATTTACAGAAGGAATTTTGAGTTATTTTGGATTAGAAAATGAAATTTCTAGTCCTACTTTTACTATTGTAAATGAATATAAAAAAGATGATATTAATATTTATCATTTTGATGTTTATCGTTTAGAGGATTCTTCTGAATTTTACGAAATTGGCGGGGATGAATATTTTGAAAATGGTATTTGCATTATAGAATGGGGCGAACTTATAGAAGATGTTCTCCCAAAAAATTACTTACATATTACCTTCGAAAGGGATAATAATGATGAAAATATTAGAATATTAAATATAGATACAAATTTATCAGATAGATGGGAGGATTATTTTGAAAATATTAAGTATTGATACAGCAAGTAACATTTGCGGTGTTTCAATTTTAGAAGATTCTAATTTAATTTGTAAACTGGATTCTAATTTTGGTACAACCCATTCTGAAAATTTAATACCAATGATTAATTCTGCTTTTGAAAAAACTAATTTGTCTATACAAGATATTGATTTATTGGTTTGTGATAAAGGTCCTCGGATCTTTTACAGGAATTCGCATTGGTTTGGCTACTGCAAAAGCATTTCAAGATAGTTTAAATATTCCTTGCATCGGCGTTAGTTCTTTAGAATCATTGGCTTATTTAGTAAATAATGAAGGTTTTATTTTAAGTTTAATTGATTGTAAAAATGATAATTGTTATTTTGCATTATACGAAAAGCAAAATGGAAATTACTGCGAAATAATACCACCTTTCGCAAACACCATAGAATATGCTTTAAATGTATGTAAAGAAAAAATTATAAGACAAAGTCTTATTACTTTTGTTGGTGATATTGGAATTTTTGCAAATAAAATTAAAGATATTTTTAGTAATAATAATATTGAATTTTCAAGCCAAAATAATTTAGATTCTTACTGTCTAGGTATTGCAGGTCTTAAAAAGTACGAGTGTAAAATTTTAGATGATGTATTACCTCTTTATTTAAAAAAGCCTCAGGCACAAAGACAATTAGAAAAGAAATTAGAAGATATTGAAATTTCTCCTATGACAATTGCAGATTTTGATTCTATCTCAGATACTTTTTGTGTTGATTTTGATGAGTTTTGGAAGCCATCTGTTTTGAAAGATGAGTTGGTAAATGAAAATTCTAAATACATAGTTGCAAAATATCAAGGTAATATTGTTGGTTTTGCTGGTATTAAAATTATGATAGATGAAGCAGATATAATGAATATTGTAGTTAAAAAGGATTGTAGAAATCAAGGTATTGGAAATTTGTTGCTAACAAATTTAATTGATTTGGCAAAAAGTTTAAATTTGAATACTATTACTTTAGAGGTTATGGAAGAAAATTATCCTGCTATTCATTTATATAAAGAATTTGGTTTTAAAACATTTGGTACAAGAAAAAATTATTATAAAGATAAAAATGGAATTATTATGAAAAAAAATTGCCAATAGCCTTTAAAAGCATTTGGCAATTTTTTATTCATACCATTCTAATTCCCAATCTGCAAGAATTACTGTATCTCCCATTTTTACTCCCATTTTCTTTAATTCTTCTTCTATTCCCATATTCTTCAAACTTTTTTGCAAATAGTACATAGATTCATTATCTTCTATATTAATTCTTCCCATCAATCTTTCTACTGCTTTTCCAGAAACAATAAATACTCCATCTTCTTTTTTAATGCTCCAATCATTTTCCTTTTCTTCTAACGTATAAATTACTTTTTCTTCGCTTTCAGTTAATTCTTCTTTTGGCAATTGTTTTAAAGTTTCTGTAACAAAGTCTATTAATTCTTCCACACCTTGTCCAGTTACAGCAGATATTTTGAAAAGCTCTAAATTTTCTTTTTTTGCTAATTCCTCAACTTGTTTTATAATCTCATCATTTCCGACAAGCATCTACTTTATTTGCAACTATAATTTGCTTTCTTGTAAATAATTTTTCACTATATTTTTTTAATTCTTCATTAATTGTATAAAAATCATCTACTGGATTTCTTCCTTCACTTGCTGAGACATCTAAAAAGTGCAACAATAGTCTTGTTCTTTCTACATGTCTTAAGAACTGAATTCCAAGACCTACGCCACTACTTGCTCCTTCTATTATTCCGAGGAATGTCAGCAATTACAAATCCATCGCCATATTTTGTTTTTACAACTCCTAAATTTGGCTCTAAGGTTGTAAAATGATAATTTGCAATTTTAGGTTTGGCATCTGTTACTGCCTTTAAAAATGTAGATTTTCCTACATTTGGGAAGCCTAATAATCCAACATCTGCTAATAATTTAAGTTCTAATATAATTTCTTTTTCTTCACCTTTTTCTCCATCTTCAGAAAATCTTGGTGCTTGTCTAGTTGAGGTTTTGAAATGAGAGTTTCCTCTTCCTCCTCTTCCTCCTTTTAAAATTAACTCAGTTTGATTTGGCTTAGATAAATCTGCAACTACTTTCCCAGTTTCTGCATCTTTAATAACAGTTCCTATTGGCACTTTTACATATAAGTCTTCTCCATATTTTCCATTACAGTGACTTCCGCTTCCATTTTCTCCATTTTGCGCTTTGAATTTTCTGTTATATCGAAAATCAATTAGTGTATTTTTATCTTTATCTACTTGAAAATAAATATTTCCACCATTTCCACCGGTCTCCTCCGTCTGGTCCGCCCGAGCTGCTACATATTTTTCTCTACGAAAAGATACGGCTCCATTTCCGCCATCTCCTGATTTAATTATTATTTTTGTATAGTCTACAAACATACGCTCTCCTCCGTCCCAAAAAACGCCATTAAAAAATTATTCAAAATAGTCTAGCATCATTGCTTTTTTTACTTTTTTCATGGTTTCTTTTGCTACTTGTCTTGCTTTTTGTGTTCCTTCTATTAAAATTTTGTCTACTTCTTCTGGATGTGCTTCATAATATGCTCTTTTTTCTCTTATTGGTTTTAATGTTTTTATTATGTTTTGTGCTAATTGCTTTTTACAAGCAACACATCCACGTTTACCTGCTTTGCATTCTTCACATACTGCTTTTATTTCTTCTTTTGAACTAAATAAATTATGATAATATGCTACCATGCATATATCAGGATTTCCTAAATCATCTTTTTTTATACGGTTTGGATCTGTTACTGCACTCATTACTTTTTTTGTTATTTCTTCTTCGCTGTCTGATAAGTATATTGCATTTCCTAAGGATTTTCCCATTTTTTCGTTTCCGTCTAGCCCTTTTATTCTTTTTCCTGATGATAAAACTGCTTCTGGTTCTACTAAGACTTCTCCATATATGCTGTTAAATTTTCTTACTATTTCTCTACATTGTTCAATTAATGGCAATTGATCTTCTCCAACTGGCACTAATTCACCTTCAAATGCTGTTATGTCTGCTGCTTGGCTTACAGGATATCCTAAAAATCCATATGTTACACTTTCTCCAAATAGTTCCCTTTTTTGTGCAATTTCTGTTTTTACAGTTGGATTCCTTTCTAATCTTGCAATTGTTACTAAATTAGAATAAAACACTGTTAATTCTGCTGTTTCTGGTACCATAGATTGAATATATATTGTTGTTTTCTTTGGGTCTATTCCGACAAGATAAATAGTCAATTGCAACTTCTCTTACATTTTTTCTTACTTTTTCTGGATGATTAAAATTGTCTGTTAATGCTTGCACATCTGCAATTAATATGTATGGGTCATATTCTCCACTTTCTTGTAGCTCTAGTCTTTTTTTTATTGAACCAAAATAATGTCCTATATGTAATCTTCCGAGTTGGTCTATCTCCTGTTAATATTCTTTTTTTGCTCATGCCTTATCCTCCTATTCAATATTAATTTTTTTATCAATAATATATTCTGGTCTTTTTTGTGTATCATCATAAATTCTTGCAATGTACTCTGCTATAACCCAAATAGATAGTAATTGTACCCCACTAAACAAAGTAATTGCAACCATAATAGAGGTCCATCCTGCTGTCAATTGGTTTAAATTAAAGATATATGAAATTAAAGAATAAATCAAAATTCCTATAGATAAAAGGATAGTTAAAAACCCTAGTCCTCCTACAATTTTTAGTGGTTTTGTCGAAAAACTAATTATTCCATCTGATGCTAGTTTTATCATCTTTTTTAAAGGATATTTGGTTTTTCCTGCATATCTTTCTTGTCTTTCATATTCATAAGCCATTTGTTTAAATCCGAACCCAACTAAATAATCCTCTTAAAAATTTATTATGTTCTGGCATTGAATTTACAACATCTATTACTTTTCTATCTACTAATCTAAAATCACCTGTATCTTTTGGAATTTCTACATCTGATAAAGCATTTAATGTTTTGTAAAACATTTTTGCTGTTAATAGTTTAAATGCTGATTCTCCTTTTCTTGTTTTTCTTTTTCCATAGATTACTTCATTTCCATCTTCCCAATATTTTATCATGTCTTGTATTAATTCTGGTGGATCTTGAAGGTCAGCATCTATAATAACAATAGCATCTCCTGTAACATACTTTATTCCTGCAGTTACTGCTGCTTGGTGTCCAAAATTTCTTGAAAAGGAAATTACTTTTACATTTTTATCTTCGCTTGCAATTTCTTCTATTATTTCTAATGTTTTGTCTTTGCTTCCATCATTTACAAATATAATTTCATATTCATAGTTTTCTATTTTTTTTAAGTTTTCTACTAATCTATTATAACATTCTTTTGCTACTTCTTCTTCATAATACATTGGTACAACTACAGATATTTTTTTCATGTACTTCACTCACCTTTTGATTTTTCTTTATTTTTAAATATAAAAAATTTGCTTAGTATATAATTTAAAATAACTACCATAATTTGAGTTACGATTTTTGCTATTAAATCATTTATATTAAACACTCTTACCATTAATGCAAATGTTCCTACATCACATAGAATTCCTGATACTACTCTTGCTAAAAAAAATGAACCCATTTCTAGCAAAAAGGCTTTTATTGTTTCGGTTTTGCTTTCAAAAACAAATAATTTATTTGTGCTATAAGCAAATAAAACTGAGCAAAACCATGATAATCCACTGCTAATTACTTCGTCTATTCTTATTAATCTTGCAAATACAAAATATGATACAAAATTTACAACTGTTGCTAATACTCCAAATATTAAGTAATTTAATATTTCTTTATACTGTATATATAATCCAATTAAAGTTTTTAGATTCAGGTTTTTTAACTTTATTTCATTTAATTTTACTTTTTCTATTTTTTGTTTTTCCATTTTTCTCTTCCTTACACATCATTATATACTTCACCTAATGGTCTTTCTTCATTAATTCTTTTTATTGTTGATGCAAATAGTGGTGCAATTGATAGTACTGTTATTTTGTCTATTCTTTTTTCTTCTGGAAGTGGAATAGTGTTTGTTACTACCATTTCTTTAATTGCTGAATTTTTTATTCTTTCTATTGCTGGTCCTGATAATACTCCATGTGTACATCCTGCATAAATGTTTTTTGCACCAAATTTTTCTAATACTTTTACAGTTTCTATCATAGAACCTGCTGTATCAATTTCATCATCAAAGATTATTGCATTTTTGTCTTTTACATCCCCAATTATTGTGCTTGCAATTGCTCTATCGTCATTTCCTTCTCTTCTTTTATCTACTAATGCAATTGGGCATTCAAAAAATTCAGAATATTTATATGCTTTTTTTGAACTTCCTGCATCTGTTGCTACAATTACCATGTCTTTTAAATTTTTCTTTTTAAAATAGTCTTCTAATAAGTATTCTGCTGTTAGTCTATCACAATTAACATTAAAATATGCTTGTATTGCTGGATTGTGTAAATCGCATGTGATAACTCTTGTTGCACCTGCTGCTTCTAATAGTTGTGCCATTAATTTTGCAGTTATTGGCACGCGAGGTTGATCTTTTTTGTCTGATCTTGAATATGGAAAATAGGGTAATACAACATTAATATTTTTTGCTGATGCTCTTTTTATTGCATCTATTGTTATTAGTAATTCCATTATTCTTTCATTTACCGGAGGCTTAGTTGTTTGCACAATATATACATCTTTTTGTCTTACTGTTTCTAATATTTGTACAAAGTTATTGTCATTTTTGAATTTTTGATGATATATTTTTCCTATTTCTATTCCTAAATGGTCACATATTTCTTGTGTGAATTCTTCCGCTGTTGGACAAGCAAATATTTTAATATTATTCATTTTACTAATCCTCCTTTTATTTAATTCATGTACATAATATCATAAAATTGGAAAAAAGTATACATTAAAAGCACATAAAATTAAAATAATTTTATGTGCTTTGTTTTTTAACAATGTTTTCCCCTTGCATTTTTACTTCTTACTATTAACACTGTAGCAATTATTACAACTGCAACTACAAATACAATTATCCAAACAGTTAAATTTCCAGATTGATTTTCATTATTTCCTACATTATTGTTTTCAATTTTTCCGTTTTCCTGTATTACACTTGAAGTTTCTTCTGTAGGTTGTTCAATCATTTCATCATTTTCTTTGTTTTGGTCTTCTTGATTTGTTGGTTCTTCATTATTATTATTAGTTCCTTTTGTTAAATGAATTGTATAAGTCCTTACTGTTCCTGATTCTGCTATTACATCAATTCTAAAATCGTTTTTATCTACTTTTACTTTCCCTGCTCCTTCTACTTTTGCCTTTGAATCACTTGGTGTTGCTACAATATTAATTTCACTACTATTTATAGTGTTTTCTATTGTATATTCTATTGTTTGTTTGTCAAATTTAGGTGAAAGTTCATAGCCTTCTACTTTTAAATTTTCTAAATAGTTATTGCTAGATTTTCCTTCTGCTTCTTTTAATTCTTTTTGCTGTTCTTCTAGCATTTTTTGGCTTTCTTGTTCTGCTTGTTCATCATCATATTCTGCAAAGCCTTTGCTACTATTTGGGTCAGCATATACTTTATTTACAGTTACTAATCCAAATAGCATAAGACTAATTAATAATACAATTATTTTTTTTGATTTTCTCATTTTTCCTTCTTTCTAATCTACTTATCTTGCTAAGAATTTAGATGGCATAAATCCTTGCTGTCCTGTAGATAATCTTACTCTATTCCAATTATATCCATCAATATTATTATAAGTTCCTTCATTAATAACTGTAACTTCTACTCCATCTGCAATTGCTGTTATTAAACTTAAGTTTATGCTTGGTCCAACTCTTACTTTACAGCCATCCCCATCATTTGTTTTTACTTTTGCTTTATAGTTGCAATTTGTTTTATCGTCAATTTGTTTTAAATAATCTCCAGACATATATCCAATGGTTCCATCTTGCATAACAACTTTATGCCAATTGCTATTTATTCCTCTTTGTACAGATAATATTGTTTCTCCATATTTTAGTAATTTGATTGTATCTGAATTTGTGCTTGCTTCTTTTCTAATCCATAATCCGCTTTTTGCAGTTATTTGCACATCTATTGGTGATGTTTCTTGGTTGTTAACTGGTGTTTCTGAAATAGTTGCATTTATATTTTCATACATTGGTATTATAAATGTGAAATTAGAATCTATTTTTCCTGTATTTGCATACATACTTCTTAAGATGTTTGCTTCACTATATGCTGCCATTAAGTTTTGCATATATTGGTGAGAATATAATCCTCCACCACTTCTTGTATCTATATCAAATTTATTTTGATATAGAGTGTTTTGATAGTTTTCTAGCCAGTTCTTTTTGCAAAATTCAATTCCACCTTCTAAACCTTTTTGCATAGAATCCCATCCATGGCTTTTTGCATAACTTAGAGCATTTGCAATAATTTGTGAACTACCATTTCCTGTTGCTCCAATATTAAATGGATTGTAATATGTTTTACCATCTCCACCATTCATACCTTTTCCAATTACAGTACCTTTTGAGCCTTGTTCTTGTAATACTCTTGAGGTTATGTAATAAGGATTTACATTTTGATTTTTACAAGCATTGTCTATTGCAGAAGCATAATTTTGTAAAAATGTGTTATTTACTTTTGATTGAATTCCTTGTAGTGTGCATACTCCTTCTATGTATTCATTTACATCTTGAAATTGAAATACACTTTCTTCTGTTAAAAAGTTTCTTGGATCCATGTAATATGCTGTTGCTTTTCCGTGATGCACAATACCAACCACTATCATATAATTTTGTTCCACATACTTGGCAAACCCATTCTCCACCATAGTTTGTTGGAACTAAGTTTCTAGAGTGTAATGATGTTTCTCCTGCAATTACATTATCAAATTTCAATCCAGTATATAATAATTCAAAATTCCATCCTGGGTGAGCATCCATTAGAGCTTTTATTTTTTCTTTATATCCTGGGTATTTTTTTGTATCTATTGTGCTTAATAAATCAAGTGGTTTTACAAATTTAAATTTTTGTGCATTAGAACCATTTCCTGCATACACTTGTACATTTTCTCCATTTTTTGCAAGTCCACATGAAATATCTAAACATAAATTGCTACTTAGTTTTGAAACAATTGAATAATATCCATTTCCTACATCTTTTATTAGCCATTTTTGTGCATCTGAATCATTAAATTCATATTGTTGCACATTTGTACCATTTGTTTTTCCTGCACCTGCTACATCTAATACTTTATTAGAATGTACTGCTGTTATAGTATAGTAGCCATTTCCAATTGATTTTACATTAAATTTTTGTCTATTTGCTGCTTGTTTTTGATATAACTGAACATTTGCACCATTAGATTTAAATCCGCCATTTACATCTAATACATAATTGCTTGATATAGCACTTTCAATTGAATATGTTCCATCTTTAATTGGTCCACTTGTTACATTAGCATTTCCACTACTATTATTATTATTGTTGTTGTTATTATTGTTATTATTATTTGGAGTTTCTTTTACTGCTTCAAATTTAAATTTTTGTGCATTAGAATTATTTCCTGCATATACTTGTATGTTTCTTCCGTTTTGTGCAATTCCTCCATCTATATCAATGTACAAATTATTTGATTTTGAAATAATAGAATATACATCATTTCCAAGACTTTTTATAATCCATTTTTGTGCATCTGAATTATTAGATTGATATTGTTGTACATTAGTTCCATTTGTTTTTCCACCACCTGCTACATCTAATGCTTTTTTAGAGTGCATTGCTGTTATAGAATATGTACCATCATTTAAATATTTTACTGTAAATTTTTGTGCATTACTGTTGTTAGATTGATATAGTTGTACATTTGCTCCATTACTACTTGATGCTCCTGCTATATCTAATACATAATTGTTTGAAACCATACTCTTAATAGTATAGTTTCCATCTGCTATTGTTTTTGTTCCTTGCTCAGGTTTTGTTGTATTATTGTTTGTAACTTTTTCAAATTTAAATTTTTGTGCATTAGAACCATTTCCTGCATACACTTGTACATTTTCTCCGTTTTTTGCAAGTCCACATGCAATATCCATATATAAATTGCTACTTAGTTTTGAAACAATTGAATAATATCCATTTCCTGCGTCTTTTATCATCCATTTTTGTGCATCTGAATTATTAGATTCATATTGTTGCACATTTGTTCCATTAGTTTTTGCGGCACCTGCTACGTCTAATACTTTTTTAGAGTTTACTGATGTTATTGTATAATATCCATTTCCTAAAGATTTAACTGTAAATTTTTGCGCATTACTATTGTTTGATTCATATATTTGAGCATTTGCTCCATTAGTATTTGAAGCTCCTGCTATGTCTAATACATATTTATTATTAATAGCAGATTTTATAACATAAGTTCCATCCTCAATTGTTTGTGATGAACTTTGTGCTGATAACGAAATAATAGTATTAAATAAGCCTACTTGTAATAAAGTAAACAAAAATAATACTATTATTAATCTATATTTTTTATTATTTTTCATTTATCATTCGCCTCCCTCAATACCCACAATCACATTTTATCATATTATGTTGAAAAATGGAACATTTTTGAGGGATTTAAATATGTCTTTTTTGTAACTTTTATGTTACAAATTTATTTCATAGCCACTCTTGATTTTCTAAGTACCAATCAATGGTTTTTACAATACCATCTTCAAATTTTGTTTTTGGAAACCATCCGAAGTTCTGTTTTTATTTTTGTAGGGTCAATTGCATAACGATAGTCATGCCCTTTTCTATCTGTTACATGTTCAATTAAGTCTTCTGATTTTCCTAACCTTTTTAATATTAATTTTACAATTTCAATGTTTCTCTTTTCATTGTGTCCTCCGATGTTGTATCTTTCTCCTGCAACTCCTTTATGGAAAACTAAATCAATTGCTTCACAATGATCTTCTACATATAACCAATCTCTAATATTTAAACCTTCTCCATAGACTGGCAATTTTTCGTCTTTTAGGGCTAATTTAATCATATGTGGTATTAATTTTTCGTTATGTTGATATGGTCCATAATTATTAGAGCAATTTGTTACATTAACATTCATTTTATAAGTTTCTTTATAAGCAAGTGCTATTAGGTCTGAACTTGCTTTTGAAGATGAATATGGGCTACTTGGTTTTATTGGTGATTTTTCAGTAAAGTATCCTTCTTCTCCAAGTGAACCATAAACTTCATCTGTTGATATGTGAACAAATTTGTTTTCGCTTCCTTCTCCCCATTTTTGTTTTGCAGTTTCAAGCAAAGTATGTGTACCAATTACATTTGTTTGTGTAAATATAAATGGGTTTTTAATGCTATTGTCAACATGTGATTCTGCTGCAAAATGAATTACTCCATTAATATCATATTTATCAAAAATTTCTTTCATTTTTTCAAAGTCACATATATCTGCTTTTTCAAATTCTATTTTATCTTTTACTTTTCTTAAATTATTTAAGTTTCCTGCATATGTTAATTTATCAACAACTACTACTTTGTAGTCTGGGTGTTTATTTACAAAATATTCTGCAAAGTTTGCTCCAATAAAGCCTGCAGCACCTGTTACTAATACATTTTTCATTTTTTATTTCCTTCCTTATTTTAAATTTTTGAATAAATCTGTTTGGCTTAATTCTTTTAGGCTTGGCCATTTACTATCTTTTTCTGATGTTAATAAATCTGATATTTGCATATTTCCCATAGGCCATTCAATTGCAACATCTGGGTCATTCCAAGCAAGACCTCCTTCAGCTTCATGATTATATATATCATCACATTTATAAGTAAATTCTGCTTCTTCTGATAATACTAAAAATCCATGTGCAAATCCTCTTGGAATCATAAACATTTTTTTATTTTCTTCTGAAAGTATTACACCTTCCCATTTTCCATATGTTTTGCTATTTGGTCTTAAGTCTACTGCTACATCAAAGACTTCTCCTTTTATTACTCTTACAAGTTTTGCTTGTGTGTTTTCTTTTTGAAAATGTAAGCCTCTTAAAACTCCTTTTTTTGATTTTGATTGATTATCTTGCACAAATTCGTAATTTAATCCTAATTCTTTAAATTCTTCTTTACTATATGTTTCCATGAAATATCCACGATTGTCTCCAAATACAGTTGGCTCTAATATGCATACACCTTCTATTGATGTATCAATTTTTTTAAATTTTCCCATTTGTTTTTTCCTCCTATTCTTCTGCTAAACTTTTTAAATATTTTCCATAGTCTGTTTTCATGTAATTGTCTGCTAATTTTGATAATTGCTCTTTTGTAATCCATCCTTTTTGATATGCAATTTCTTCTGGACAACATACTTGCATTCCTTGCCTTTTTTCTATTGTTTGAACAAAACTTGCAGTTTCCAATAAAGCATCATGTGTTCCTGTGTCAAACCATGTCATACCTCTTCCAAATGTTTCTACATATAGTTTATTTCGTTTCATATATTCTTCATTAACAGATGTAATTTCTAATTCTCCTCTTGCAGATGGCTTAATGTTTTTTGAAATTTCTACTACATCATTTGTATAGAAATATAAACCTGGAACTGCATAATTAGATTTTGGATTACTTGGCTTTTCTTCTATTGAAATTGCCTTTCCATCTTGGTCGATTTCGACAACCCCATATGCTCTTGGGTCTTTTACTTGATAGCCAAATATTGTAGATTCATTTTCTCTTTCATTTGCTCTTTTTAACATTTCTGAAAGATGAGAACCATAAAACATATTATCTCCCAATATCATAGCAACATTATCTTCCCCAATAAATTCTTCTCCAATTATAAATGCTTCTGCTAGTCCATTTGGTTTTTCTTGTATTTTATATTCAAATTTCATTCCCCATTTGCTTCCATCTCCTAATAGTTCTTGGAAAACAACAATATCTCTTGGTGTTGAAATTATTAATACTTCTCTTATGTTTGCTTCCATTAATACAGATAATGGATAATAAATCATTGGTTTGTCATATACTGGCATAATTTGTTTTGATATAGCATGTGTTAGTGGATATAATCTTGTTCCACTTCCTCCTGCTAAAATGATTCCTTTTCTATTTTTCATTTAATATAAATCCTTTCTACATTTTTCCTTCTTTTATTAAATATCTTTTTAATGCATCTTGCCATTTAGGAATATTTATTCCTTGAGATATTAATTTTTCTTTTGATAATTTAGAATTTTTTGGTCTTTTGGCTTGTGTTATTTTCATCATTTCTATGTATTCTTCAGTAGTTACTGGATTTACTTTACAAGTAACATTTGCATATTCAAATATAGTTTTTGTAAAGTCATACCAAGTTGTATAACCTTGGTTTGTCGCATTATAAATTCCATATGGTATTTTTTTCTCTATTGCTTCTCCAATAATATTTGCTAAGTCTTCTGCATATGTAGGAGAACCATGTTGGTCTGCAACTACATTTAATTCATCTTTAGTTTCTGCTAATTTTAACATTGTTCTTACAAAATTGTTTCCTTCTCCATATAACCAAGCAGTTCTAAAAATGTAATATTTATCTGTATTTTCTTTTATTTTGTTTTCTCCATGTAATTTCGTAATGCCATATGCTGTTACTGGGTTTTTAGGGTCTTCTTCTTTATAGTCTTTTTCTATATCCAATTCTCCACCAAATACATAGTCTGTACTAATGTGAATTAGTATGCTATTATTTTCTTTTGCTGCTTTAGCTAAGTTTTCTGGTCCTTGTGCATTTATTTTTTCTACTATTTCTCCTGCTGTTTCTGCTTTATCTACCGCAGTATATGCTGCACAATTTACAATATATTCTGGTTTTGTTTTTTGTACAAATTCTAAAACCGCATTGTAATTTGTAATATCTAAATCTTCTACATCTGTACAAATTAGTTCATTTCCTTCTAATCTTTTTTTTACTGAATTTGCAAGCATTCCATTTGCTCCTGTTATTAAAATTTTCATTGTATCATTCCTTTCTTTTTTTACTTATATATAATATCATTTAAAGTCAAAAAGTACAAGGGAATCTTGTACTTTTTTTATTTTTTTAGTTATAATATAAATCCATATCGACCATACCTGTTATTCCTTGTATTTTTCCACAATCTGAATATTGCCACATAACAAATGGTTTATTATAGTTACACTTACTTGTTTCCCATTCTGCTACCCATTTAGGATATTTATTTAATGTATTGTTATTTAAATAGTTATCAAACCAATTTAAATTTGCATATATTCCTACATTACTATATCCTGATGCTTTCATAACTTTGCAAAATTCATCTGCTACTTCTGCTCCTGTTTCATATGGTATATTATTTTTTGCTTTATAACCATCTGTATCTTCTATATCAATCCAAATCCCATATGTAGGATTTTTTCCTTTAATTAATCTTAAAACATGTTCTGCTTCTGATTTTGCTCCTTCTTTTGTTCCTGCATATGAATATAAATAAATTCCATATGGTATTTTTAATCTTTCACATTCTAAAACATTTCTTTCAAAATATATATCATCTTGGCTAGTTATATTTCCGCCATATCCACATCTAATAATTGCAAATTCAACTTCACCTGACTGTTTTACTGTTCTCCAATCTATTAACTTGTTATGTTCTGAGACGTCTATTCCATGTAATACACCTATATTTTTAAATTTAAATTTTTGTGCTGCCGTCTGGTTTGCATCATATATTTGTACATTTGTACCATCCTGTGTAGATGCTCCCGCTACATCTAAATAACTTTCTGCTCCTCTAGACATGATATAAAAATATCCACTTCCTGCATCTTGTAAAATCCATTTTTGTGCGTCTGTTCCATTTTCTGTATATTGTTGCACATTTGTTCCACTTTTACTTGAGCCACCAGCAACGTCTAAAACTTTGCCTGAATGTAATGCTTTTATTTCATAGTAACCTTCTTGTTTATATGTAACTTGAAATTTTTGTTGTTGCACATTAGATGTACTCCAAATTTGAAGATTTGCACTATCGTTTTTGTTTCCTCCAGATATGTCTAAAACTTTATTTGAATTTAATGCTGTTCTAATTTCATAAACTCCATCTTTTAGTACTTGTTTACAAGTTGGTTTTTCTACTTTTTCTAGTTTAAATTTTTGTGCATTTGAGCCATTTCCTTCATACATTTGTATATTAGTTTTATTTTTTATTGTACCACATGCAATATCTAAATATAAGTAATTTGCTTTTGAACATATTGAATATGTTCCATCATTATTGTCTTGAATTATCCACCTTTGCGCATCTGATCCATTTGCTGAATATTGTTGCACATTAGTTCCGTTTTTTATTCCTGCTCCTGCTACATCAAGGGATTTTCCTGAATATTGCGATTTTATTTCATAATATCCATTTCCTTTGTAAACAATATTGAATCTTTGATTTTTTCTTACTAAATTAGATTGTGTGCCTAATTGCACATTTGCTCCATTGTTTCCGTGTTAGTCCTTCTACTTCGATTCCAATATTTCCATTTGTTATTGTTTTTATTTTATAGGTTCCGTTAGGTATTGTTTGTTTTCCTACAATTTCTTGTACTTTTACTAATTTAAATTTTTGTGCATTTGTTCCGTTTCCTTTATATACTTGCATATTTACGCCATCATTTGCTAATGCTCCCGGGATATCAAGATATAATCCATTGCATTTAGAAATGATATTATAATTTCCATCTAACGTTTTTTTAATAGTCCACTTTTGTGCATCTGTTTTATTTGAAGCATATTGTTGCACTTTTGTGCCATTTTTTTTGCTTGCACCATCTACATCTAATACTTTTCCTGAATGTTTTATTTGGATTGTATAATACCCATCTTGTGTACTTTTTATGATAAACTGATTGTTAGTTAATGGTGCTACTTTTTCTCTTATTTCCAATGCTACTCCATTTGATTTTGAGGAATTCTCAATTCCAAAAAATAAGTTGTTATTGATGGCTGTTTGTATATAATATGTGCCTTCCTCTATTGAGTTTAATTGCACACTTAGTAAACTGATTTCTTCTTGTTTATTTTCTTCTTTTGGTTCTTCTGTTTCTTCTTGCTTTATTTGCTCACTTTCTTCCTGTTTACTTTCTTCTTCTTTTGGTTCTTCTATTTCTTCTTGCTCTATTGGCTCACTTTCTTCCTGTTTACTTTCTTCTTCTTTTGGTTCTTCTATTTCTTCTTGCTCTATTGGCTCACTTTCTTCTTGTTTATTTTCTTCTTTTGGTTCTTCTGGTTTTTCTTGCTCTATTGGCGCATTTTCTTCTTGTTTATTTTCTTCTTTTGGTTCTTCTTTTTCTTCTTCCTCTATTGGCTCATTTTCTTCTTGTTTATTTACTTCTTCTTTTGGTTCTTCTGTTTCTTCTTGTTCTATTGGCTCACTTTTTTCTTGTTTTTGAATATTAATTTCTTTATCTTGTGCATAAGCAATTGGCAAAATAGCATATATCATAAATAAGAATAATAAAATTATTGTCACTAATTTTTTTAATATCACGTTCACTATTTATTCCCCCATTTTTATAAAAATGATTTAGCAACTGTAATTAAAGTAATTGTATTTAATATTATAATTAATGCTGAATAAATTTGTATTGTATATTTAAAGTATAAACTTTTTCCTTTTTGTACAATGCATAGAAATGCCAATAATAAAAACGGTAAAAAGTATCTTCCCTGAACTCCTTCTATCATTGCTCCTCCTGGTGGTGTCCAAGTTAAATATAAAGCTAATTCTACTAATAAAATCATTCCTGCTACTAAAAGTAGTGTAAATATCTTTTGATATTTACTAAAACTTATCTTTGTATCTTCTAAAAATGCTGCAAACATTATCATTCCTAAAAATATTGTCGGTATAATAGAGTCAATTGTAATAGATAGTCTTCCTAAAAACTGTCCTAATGCTTGATATAAATAATTTGTTGTGCGATTTATAAATGTATTTTTTAAAACCCCCATAAATGCTATTGGATTCGATTTTATAAATTCTATCTGGTTTGATGCACTGACATTATCTCTTACAATATTTTCTCTAACATCTTGATAATTTGATGTATATAAGTACCATACTGCTGAAATTGCTATCATAACAATCATTGTTATCATAAGAAAAACTTTATCTGATTTATTCTTTTCTTCAGTTTTTCTAAAAATTAATAAAATAGCTAAAAATATTAAAGGTATATAAGCCGTTTTATTAAGAGTCGATAATAGTGCAAGTATCACATAAATTACTTTTTCTTTTTTAGAATACTTTTCCTTTTTTACTAATAGTTTTAAATTATAAGCAATAAACAATAACGCCATTGCATTTATAAAACAATCTGCCGAAGCTGAAGCTCCTTGGTGTATTAGCATTGGCAAGCATAAATATGTCATTGTCATAAGTTTTCCAAATGGTATCCAACGAATAGTAAAATATCCTAATATTAAATAAATAATTACATTTATTATTCTCATAAAATAAACAGATGAAATAACATCCATATTTACTATTTCTGCTATGAAAGAACCAATTGATGGTCCTATATAGATAGATGGAAAGTAAGTTACAAAGGCATTAAAATATTGACATTCTTCTTTATCTTCTTTTGAAACAGTTGCTTTTAAATCTACTAATTCTTTGTAGTTATTCGCAGTTTCTATTTTACTAAAATATTTTGGAATTGATTCCAAATTTTGTTCTGTACTAATAATAAAATTTCCTCTTCCTATGTTAAATGCCCTGTGTATGTGTGATTGTTCATCTGGTACATATGTTATAATTACAAATATTGAATAGCAAATAGCTAAAGGAATAGAAATAGCAATAAATACTTTTTCTAGTTTTTCTTTGTTATGAATTATATTATTTATTACAATTAATCCTATTATGAATATAGTTATTCCACTAATTATAATATCTTTTAAATTCCAAATATCAAAGTATTTTTTGATATATACAACATTGAAAATTGCCTGTCCAAATATAATTGCTATTACAAATTCAATAATAAAATCAAATTTTTCTATTTTGTGTAAAATATTTTTTACTTTCTCCATATTTACTATTTCCTTCTATTTATCGTTTTCCTCTTGGTTGATTTTTAAATTTTCTATTTGTGTATAACGCAATAACTCTAATTCATATTTTTCTCTATTTTGTTTTACAACAGTATCTAAAATAACCCCACATTGTGCAATAATAATAGCAAATATCATTATTCCAGTTGCTAAAATTGCAGATGGCACTTTTGTAATAAATCCTGTTTTAGCAAATTCAACAATAACAGGCATTCCAATAAGTAATCCCAATAATATAAATATTAATGAAATTATCCAGAAAAATTGGCGTGGTTTAAAGTCTTTAAACATTTTTATAATTGTTTTTATTACTTTTATTCCATCACTTACAGTATTTAATTTAGATTCACTTCCTTCTGGTCTATCTCTATAAACAATTGGAATTTCTTTGATAATAAATTTTTTATCTAATGCATGTAAAGACATTTCTGTTTCAATTTCGAATTTTGGACTCATAACTGGCATAGTTTTAACAAATAGTTTGTTAAAAGCCCTGTATCCTGTCATTATATCTTTTAAATTGGTTTTAAAGGCTACGTTAATTGCTTTTTTTACTAAATTATTTCCAAACTCATGGAAATGTCTTTTATTTTCTTTTTTATAAGTTCCATTAGTTAATCTATCACCTATAGCCATATCTGCTTCTCCATTTACTATAGGTTCTATTAACTTATGCACTTCTTCTGCTGGATAAGTATCATCACCATCTACCATAACATAGACATCTGCATCGATATCTCGAAACATACTTCTTACTACATTTCCTTTTCCTTGTCTATATTCATGTTTTACAATTGCTCCATTTTCTTTTGCAATCTCTGCTGTTCTGTCTTTTGAATTGTTGTCATAAACATAAATGTCTGCATCTGGCAACTCTTTTTTAAAATCTTTAATTACTTTTTCTATTGTTAATTCTTCATTGTAGCATGGTATTAATACTGCTGTTTTCATATTTATAATTCATTCCTTTCGCTCCGCTCAAGGCACAACACTGTATGAAACATAGCCTTTGGCAGAAA
>CANQHU010000028.1 GCA_947623945.1 uncultured Clostridia bacterium
TAATAATGATGTCCTAAAATATACGTTAAAATTAAAATTTTAGGACATCTTATTTTTTTATGGCTGACTAGTAACTTTTAGTTCAATTTTTAATTTATTATTACATAAAAAGCCCAATATATTATAAAAAATATATTGAACTTTTTATGTAAGTAGAATTTATTGTCTTTTTAATTGAATGTCATATAAGTAGAATCTTGCTCTTGTCAATCCTACATAACTAAAATTTTCATTTGAATTGTAATTATGTATGTATATAACAACATTTGATTCTAACCCTTTAAAATCACTTGTTTTTATAATATTTATATTATTTTTATCGTTGGTATAATTATCTAATTCGTATTTAAATTCCCAGTTTTCGTCTTTAAACTCATCATATATTTCATCATCGATTATTATTTTTATATATTTAATTGGAACTTCATCTTTTTGTGTTAATGAAATAACAGTATTATTTATATATTTGCATACTTGGTCTTTTGTGTTAAATACTAATGATTTCGGGTCTGGTCCATCAATTTGATTTGTAAATGTTTGCTTTGCAAATTTTGTTTTTAGTTTTACCCATTCATATATATTTCTTGTATTTCTTAAATTTTCAGTTAATATATATGGTGGTTGATCTATCAAAAAATTTTCTAATGTTTTATCTAATTTATTGTTGTATATATTTTGCTCATCATCGTAAAATATGTAAAATTCACTGTTGCTTGATAATGTTAAATTTCTTAAGAAAAATGCTTCTTCTTCATTAAAGTCTTGGGCTTCATCTACAATTATTACATCATATTTGTTTAAAAATGATATTTCTTTATTATTTATTTCTTTTTCTTGAATTTCTAATTTTTCTAGCAATTCTTTATAGCTTAGAATGTTTAATCTGTCTAAAGAACTTATATCATATTGATTTCTGAAATAATTGCTTAAAAATTCACTTTTACTTATTAACAATACCTTTTTGCTATGCTGTATTACAGATGATAATGCAATTTTATACGCAATCCATGATTTTCCTGTTCCTGCAGCACCTTTTATAGCAAATGTTTTATAATTAACTAATAAATTAATTATATTATCTTCTATTTCATTAATTTTATTTAATTCTTTTTCTTTTATTTCTATTAATGCTCCTTTTGATGCTTCTATTGCATAAATTCTTTTAAACATATTTTGTAGATTTTTTATATCTTGTTCAGTTGTTAGTTCTGGTATTCTTATATTTTGCCCAAAATATGAGAATGCATTATCTATAGCTTTTTTTAGATTATCCATATCTGAATGATCTATAGTGTTGTCACGTACTTGGTAAAACAAACTGTTTGCATTTTGTTTTATATTAAATCTTGGAAAGGCTGCCATAAAACCATAAATTCTACTATATTTTGTATTATATGTTTCTTCATATAAATTATAAAAATATCTCATACTTTTTTCTGCTTGCTGATGTGGTGAAATTGTTTTTTCATAAATTACATCTCCATATTCATCAAGTAGTTTGTATTTGCCATCTTCGTCATGTATAATGTCCTTTCCACCTTTAACTTCTATACATATAAATCCTTTAGTTCTATGTGTTATAATAAAGTCCGCTTCTGAGTTTATTTTTCTGTTTTCTATTTTGTCATACCATGTAACTGAATAATATACATCATATTCATCTGGTAATTGCTCTTCTAAACTTTTATAAAACATTTTCTCTGTGCTATTATTAAATTCTATTACATTTTTTGGATGCATTATTGCCATTTTTTATTATTCCTCCCAATAACCACTAATATTTTCCCCTGTATCATTATTTTGATATCCATATAAAACTTTTCTGCTTAAGTCTAAATTAAATCTTTCACATGTAACTTCATCTAAATATGAACATCCAACACAACTTCCATTACTCATGTCCATACATATTGGATCAAAAATACATGTTTTATTGTCTTCATATGTATCTTTTAATACATTAAATAGATTTCTTTTAAACATGTCTGTTAATGCTCCTAAAACATGTCCTTGTATTGTTTGTGAATAAATAAATATTGCAGGTACATTTACAAATATCATTTCTCCTAAAGAATTTTTTTCTAATCCACAGTTTTCTCCAAATACATTAATAAACATATGAGATATTGTATGTAATAAGGTATATATGTCTTTTGTAATATCTCCATTATCTTTTATTTTTATGTAATTGTTTATTATAGTAGGATCTGGATTTTCTATAAACCATTTATTTAATTCTTTTTCATTATCTGTTTGTATTTGCATATTTCTCATTATTTCGTTATTTTTTTGTAAAAATTTTATTATTTTTTCTTTGTCTAGTTCTATTAGTATTCCTTCAGTTTTGCTTTTGGTATTTAAAAAATCTATTGTTCCATTATCATATTTTTCTTTTAAGCTGGAATCTATAAATGATCTTATTTTAAATATTTCATTAGATGCTACATTTTCTTCTGATCTATATTTTCTTGTATAACCATATGCTGTGTTAATTATTTCTATATCCTTTACAGATGAAATATCTTTTATACCCATCTTTCGTAACAGCTTTTCTATTTCATCGTAATTTTTAGCTTGTTCATATTTTATTGTATTTTCAATGGCATCTTTCAAATTATCTTTTTTATTTTTTTTCAATGTTTCATATTCTAATAGTTTATAAGCTATTGCTTCATTTTTTACAAGAGATTCTTCATCAGTTTGGAGTGTAAATATTTCTTCTGTTTTTTCTGATTTTATATTTTTTATTAATGCTTCTAATCCTTCTGTTAAATTTTTTTCCTCTTCTTCTATTTCTTTTGCATTAGCATCTTTTATATATTTACTTTTCGCTAGAAATTCATCATTTGTTATTTCTCCAATTTTTCTTTTTAGTATTAATTCGATACCTTCTTTTGATTTGCAACATTTGGCATCTTCATTGTTTATTAGGTTTATGGATTTTATAATTCTTGGATAAAAAGAGTCATTGCCTGTTCCATTTTTCATTTCCATTTTTCTTTTACAATCTTTACATTCTGGGTTTTTTAATCTCTTTTTTACACCATTTACTATAAATACATCTTTATCTTTTGGAAAGTATCTGTAATTTTCCACTCTTTCTTCTGGGATTATTATTGGCATAAAATTGCCACAACTACATACCCAAATTCTGTTATATTGTTTCATACGCTCTTTACATTTGTCGCAACTCATATCATAGATATCTGTGTCGTATTTTAAATTTTTTATTCTTCCGGCATTTTGGACAGTAAAATAATTTAGGGTTTATATGTCCAAATACTTGGTTAGTAAAATTTTCATCATATTTTACATAATCGTTGACTTTTTCATTGTTAACTTCCAAAAATTTATAGTTCTTTTTTGTGTTTGCTAAAAAATTTTTAAAGTTTTGATCCATGTCTATGTTTGGTTGATCTGCACTTTTTATAAAGTGACTTAAGTCCATTTTTATTTGCCCTATTATTTTAGGAAAATATATTTCATCTTCTTTTATCTCTCTTGTATTCCATTTTTGTATATTTATAACACATTGATTTGCTCTTTTACAGCTATCTTTATCACTTCCATTACTAGAAAAAGTTATAAATTGCCCTGGTAAAGCACTGTATATTATTTGATTTTTGCTTCTTCTCATAATTTTCTTCCCCCAAATTTTATAGTAATATTAACGCTTTCATCTACATCTCTTAAACTTGTCATGACTTTCGTTCCAGTTTTTGTAAATTCTTCCATATAATTTATTATTTCTGTGTCTTTTTTAACTATATTTAGTTTTTGATGTATGTTTTTAACTATACTTATTAATTCTATTCCTATTTCTCTTTCATATTCTTTTTTTAATTCAATTGAAGAAAACATATTTGTGTTATAAATTTCTTTTAATTGTTTATAAATTTCATTATCTATAGATAATTTTCCATTTTTAATTCCATCAATGAAGTTTCCCATTTTACAATAATCTTTGTTATCTCTAATAGAATAATATTGTTTTAATAGACCTATAAATATTCCTGGCAATGTATGTTTCATAGCATTAATGGCTGTTGCATTAATTGGTACATCATAAACTAAATAATCTTTATATTTGTGAAATAGATTAAAGAAGTTTAAATATGATGTATCCCTTACTCTTGCTAATCTTATAATATCAATTACTAATCCTTGATATTTTCTTCCAACTCTTGAGTAAGCCTGAATATACTCTGCTGTATTACTTGGAATACCATAGAAAAATATGTTATTAAATTCATCTTCATCTACTCCATGTGAAATAGTACTTGTTGCTAAAATTAAATTATGTGTTTTCATTTTATCTGTTTCATTTTGAATTTCATTTAAACTGTCTTTAATTTCTGTAAAATCTTCGTCTCCTGTCATTTTTACTATATTGAATTTAGCATATGGAATATCTCCTAAGTGTTCAATATTAGCTTGTTGATCAAATGTGTTTCTTAATTTATTGTTATCGTTTTTTGAATTAAAATATACTATAGTTGTCCAATAGTAAAATACCATCTTTTTGAATTCTTCTTCATCAACTTTTATATTCGGTATTTTTTTCATATATTTGTTTGGATTTGTGTGCATATCATATAGCAATTTTCTTAAAACTGTAACACTATATTCCATTCCTGCATTAATAGATCTACCATATGGAGCAAATCCAATTATGGTTCTTGATATTTCATTATTATCTATATATGAATAAAAATTGTTTCCTTCTCTGTCTGTTAAATTGCAAGGAAATATTCTACAACTTTCTCCATATAAATTTCTAATTAATTTATCTGCTCCTGAAATTGTTGCAGTGGCTCCTATATATTTTATTTGTTTTGTATATCCATTTGGTAATAATTTATTTATATAGTGTTTGCAAAAACTTTCATAATGAGCTGAAAATGCCCCTAAACTTTCTTTTAATAAATGTAATTCATCTTGTATAAACAAAGTTGGTGCAAGTGATATTTGGCTTTCTTGCGTAATGTCTTCCATTTCACAGTTTATATCGTATTCACATTTTTCATTATGTGAAAATCCATGCTCTTTGCATCTGTATCTAGTTGCTCCTAGTATGTTTTTAAAACTCTCTGAAAAACTAATTTGCGTAAGTTTATCAACTATACTTATTAATATTGTTGGTAAAAATCTATAAATTTCATCATCTACTATATATATTGGCAAAGGTTTTTTACAATGTTTACAATAATGTTGTAATGTTTTACTTTCTTCATCATATCTTAATTCAATATCTGTATTACATTCTGGGCAAATATCAATTAATTTATAATCATCTTTCTTTATTATTTCATCTTTTTCATTTTCTTCTATTTTATTTGGTGTATTGCTAGATCCTACTAAATATCCTAGTGAAAATCTTTCTTTATTTTTAAGTTCTTCTGATGTTTCCATTACTTTATTGGCATTCATTATTACTTTTAAGCATCTTTCTAATTGTTGTATTGATAGTAACCTCAATGGATATTTTATTATTGTACTTACTCCATAATTTTTTCCTATTAGTCTATCGTAAAACATTGTAAATGTTGCACAGCCTAAGAATGCTTCTGTTTTTCCTCCTCCTGTAGGGAAAAATAGTATTTCTGTTTCATTTTTGGAATTGTATCCATATATTTCTTCTAGTGCATCTTTATGCTCGTTATATATAATGTCTGGGATCATTGAAACAATATATACTAATTGGAAGAGTCTCCAAGATGTATATTTATCATTTTGTATAAATGTTTTATTCATGTATTCAAATGCTTTTTTTACTTCTGGATAATCTTTTAATAAGTCTATTCCTATTTTGAATTTGTCTATTTCTTGTCTAAATGAATTTACGTCTTTATCAAATTCATCATAATTTTCACTACTCATTGTGTTTTTATATTCTTGGGCCTTTTTTATGTATTTTTCCATTCCTTCATATATGGTCATAAGATTTTCTATAGGATTTTGTATTAAATTATTAAATATTGTGTTTTCATTGTATATGTCTATTGTTTTTCTTCTATGTTCAACGTATGTTGGAACATTGGTTGTATATATTTTATTTTCTTCTTCGTCAAATTCTGCAGATATCCACTCTCCTTTTACTTTGGTATTGCAGTCTACTTTGTATGAGTCATTAAAGTATGGAAGTTTATTTTCCTCAAATTTTACGTTTTCTCCTGTTATTTCTATTCCTACATTATATAGTGCTGTTGGGAAAAATAGAAAATCATCTTTTTTTGGATTATAATTTTGAGTTTTAGGTGTTTTATTTATTAGTACTAATGTAACTATATATAATTCTTCATTTGAACTACTTTCTTGACATGTTAAATATAAATTAAATTTCCAATTTGGTTTTTGTTTTATTATTTTTTCTCTTTCAAGAAATTCTAAAAAAGTCTTTTCATCACATAATCTTTCTTTTGGAATTGAGCTACTTCTATAGTAAATAGAATCTTCTAAATTTAAATTGCTAATTCTTGAATTTATTTCTTTTGATAAATCTATATGTTTGTTTTTTATTAATTCTTCTACATTTACTATAAAATCTTTTAAATTATCATCTATTTTTATTCTCTTAAATTTATTTGTAATTTTAATTGTTTTTTGCTCATCATCTTTATCAGAATTTTCAGAACTTTGATTTATTTTTTGATCTTTATATTCTGGCAATACGTTATAAAAAAGATTTCCTTTTACATTTACATGTAATAATCCTTTTGCTTTTTTATTAATGAAAAAATTTACTTTTACTAAGTGCATGCTTTCATATTGTTTATTAATATCATTAAAATCACCTGAGTCTAGTAACCCAATAATTATTTTATCTGATGGCAATTCTCCTATTATGTATTCATCTTCTTCTGATTCTCCACTTAATTTATTTATATATTCATTTTTTATATAATTACAAAATTCTTGGTATTTTTCTGATTTATTCATTTTTTTCTCCAATCTTTTTTACATATTCTGATATAAGATTTTTTGTTGCTCCATCTATGTCATCTATTATATATAAATATTCTTTTGCTCTTGATGCTGCAACATATATATTTTTCATGTTATTTATAAGCTCTCTTTTTACATTTATACTGCTTTTTTTTATTGTTTCTATATCAGTAAATTCTATATTTTCTTTTTTTGAAGATCTTATATTATAAAGTCCAAATATTATTACTGCTTTGAAGTCTAAACCTATTGATTTTCCTATTGTTGATAGTTTTATTCCTGTGTTATTTACTTTTGATGTACCATCTGTTAAATCATTGAATTGTAGTTTTAATTCGTTACATATTATTTTTTCTATACTTGCTTTACTTAATTTTCCACATGCTTTATTATTTTTTTTTGCTTGTTCTGTTTTAAAGTAATTTCCTGGATATAATAATATTATGTCATTTTCGTCAATTCCTTTTTCTTCTATAAGATATAATATTTTATTTTTTATTATTTGCTTTAACATATCTTCATTCATGGCATATATATACTCTGGAACTTCTCCATTTTTTGATGATATACCTTTTAATAAATTTTTATTCTGATTTTTTTCTGTGTAATTAATATCTTTTTTTATTTTTTCTATTTGTTTTACTAATTTATTAATTACATTGGTTATCTGTCTTGTATTTCTATAGTTTCTATTTAGGATCATTTTCTTAAATTTGATATCTCCCAAATAATAACTCATATTGTCTTTTTCATCATTTTCTAAAATTATTATATCATCATCTTCTTCATATTCTTTTTGATCTTTCGGTCTTATTTCTTGATTGTAATCTCCTACCATTATCATATATTTGTTGCTATCTAATAGTTCGTATAATGCTATTTTCCACTCGTCTTTTAATTGTTGCATTTCATCGATGAAAATACCACCGTATTTTTTTATGTCTTTACCGATTTGCTACTTTTTCTAAAAATATTCTGTGATTTTCTTCCCAATTATTGGTGTTTGAAAATTTTTCTTGTATGAATTTATCAAAAGTTCTGATTTTTAAATTTTCAATTTGTTGATTTTTATATCGCGCTTGGAGTTCTATTTCCTCACATAATTTGTTATTGAAACATATAAATAAAAAATCTTTTTCTGGATTTTCTTTTGCTAACATGTATGCTTTTGTTAATAGTAATACTGATTTTCCTGTTCCTGCTGTTGATTCTATATAAGTTCTTTCATTTAGTTCATCTAAAATTCTTATTTGTTCTTCATCTAGTTCTATAGTGGTTTGTGGAATTTTTATTTTTCCGTTATCATATTGAATTACTGTAGATGATTTTTGTATAACATATTGTGGCATTATTGCACATTTAATTCCATATTTTTTTACTTCATCTACTATAATTTCATCTGCATTTGATGTTTCTAATAGTTCATTCATTAATGATTCTATTGTAATAAATTCAATATTATTTGATTTTTCTTTTAATAAATTGTTTAATTCATTTATCGTATTTTTATCTAGCGTGCTACATAATATGTATTTTTTATAATTAATGTTTAAATTGTTTTGTTCTGATAATATTATATTGTTTTTCATGTCATTTAGTTGTTCATCATTGTATAATGTTTTTGCTTGTTTTAATTTATCTAAAATGTTGTCTATGTTATTTTTTATATTTCCTAATTTTTCTTCTTCGAAATTTTCAATTATGCATACTCCATATGTTGGAATAATTGCTACTGAGGCTTTTTGACTGTTGTCTGTTATGACATTATAATAAAATTCTATTTTTGGATCATATCTTTTTAAATTGTTTATTAATTCTATATCTTTTTCTAATACATTATTAATATTGTATTGTGGATATATTTTTATTTTATGTTCAAAAATGTGATTTAGGTATTCGATGTCTTCTTCGTTTTCTATATAAAAAACTCGTTCTTTCATATTTTGTAAGGTTTTTAAGTCTTCGTTTTTGCATCCGTCTTTTATTACTTTTATTTTTTCAAATCTGTAGGCTTCTTCTGTTTTTTTATATAGCTTCCATAATGTTTGTATGACACCATTTTCAGATATGTATATATTATCTTCTTCTTTTATTTCTATGTTAATGTTTGCTCTTTTTACTGTTATAAATTGCACATTAAAAATGTTTTTATTGCTTTTTATTAATATATTTTTCTTCATTTTTTCTCCTTTTTTATGTTACTTATCCATGTGTATTAATTATTTTAAATTTATATAATCTTCTATTTTCTTTATTAGTTCCCTATCAGCTGGTAGCCAATTAACACTATATAATTCATCTCTAGAAAGCCATTATTGTGATGCTTCATGTTCTTTTAATACTAAATTTCCTTCCAATATGTTACATATAAAACAGTCCATATTTGATAGTCGTATTTTATAATCTATGAATGCTGTTTCAATTCCTTCATATATTAATTCTTTTTCATTCATAATTGTTGCCTTCATTGATTATTACTGTGATTTTTTATGATTTCTTTTTTTCTTCTTTTTTATTGTATTTTTTCTAGTATATTTTATATCATAAAACGACTTTTTTCTCAACGGATACTTAAAAATTTTTGCATTTAATTTTGTTTTTTCTTATTTTTTCTTAGATGAATATAATAGAAATTAATATAAAAATGCTTCGTTCCCATTAAAGGGTTCAAAGCATTTTGATTTTAATAACTATGAAAATGATAACTTACTTATTTCTCCGTCATATAAATACCATAAGACATCATCAATATTCTCTATTATTTTATCCTTTTTAATAATATTTTTAACTTCTTTTTCTGTAAAAACATTTAAATCAATATTTATTTTTAAATTTGTTGCTACTATTTTTCTAAAATTATCATCCATTAATTCCATTGTCTCTTTTTTATCTAAAAATCTGTTATCATCTAATTGTTTATAACATAAGCATAAAAGTTTTAAATATAATTCACTTTCTAATAATTCTTGTTTATGATTCTTTAAAAATCTTAATAAATCATTATAGTTATAATTATTTTTTTTATTTCTTAAATAGTATATAGAATATAATAAAAATGTTAATATTGATTTTTCATTTTGAGAAATAAATACTTTGTAGTATTCATCTATCTTCTCTTCTAATATTTCTTCATTTGTTTTCGTAACTTCTAATGGTTTACTTTCTGATTTTTTCCCCTTATTTTTTCTTAAGAAGCATGGAATATCAAGAACATTTGAACTACTTGAACTACTTCTTGTTCTTAGAAATGATGGTATGTCCATATCATAGCATTCCTCTTCTTCATACTCTTCTTCATATTCATCCATTCCAAATATATTCCATTCCTTATTCATAAAAGCACCTTTAGCAAACTTATTACTTAATTTTGTTTCTTGATATTTTGGAATTTCTAATAATTTATCTTCTCTTTCATATACTGTTATAAATGATGTATATTTAGAATTAATATTGTATTTCTCTGATAACTCTATTATCATTTTTTTATAATACTCTATTTTTTCATTATCATATGTATTTCTTATATATTCCTCTAGTCTATCCATTTCTTGCTTTGCAAATAATACTTCTAAATCTACATTTGTAGCATTAATACTGTCTTTATTAATTTTCCATACATACTTTTTATCTAGAATTTTGCCTTTTAATTGTATATCATCTTGTAATTTTTCTACTTTTGCAAAGACATTAAAGAACTCATAATTAAATAAACATTTTTCTTCTCTTATTTCATCTATAACTTTATTACTTCCATAATCTATTGTTATTTCTTCTAATAAAGGGGTTTGTATTCTTGCAAATGTTCTGATTATTTTGTCATCTATTTTTTCATTAGGTTGTATTAATTCTGCTTTACCATTACCTGCTTTTGCTAATTGTTTTAAAAATGATGAATTAACATTTGTATCTATTCCAAATGGAAAGATTCTACTTCTATTAACATTATTTTCAACAAATCTTATTATTTCATCTTCATTTCCAACTTGCCCATCTGTAAACAACAATACTATTTTGTCTTTATTTTTTTCATATAATGCAAATTTAATAGGGTCTAATATTTCTGTTCCACCTAATGGTTCTAATTGGTTAATATATCTTATTGCTTTTTTCATATTTTTTTCATTATATTCAATTGATTTGATATTCATAGCCTCAAATCCTGATTCAAATGGAATTATATTAAATCTATCTCCTACATCTAATTGTTTTAAACATTCAATTACAGCTCTTTTTGTTTCATCTAATTTTTCGCCCATCATTGATCCAGATACATCTATTATGAATAAATATTCCTTTTCGCTATCCTCATAAGAATCTAATATTTCTGGCATAAATGATAAATAAATCATATCATTTTCACCTCTCGTCTTTGATGTAATTGCATTAGATGATAGCTCATTTTTCAATTCTATTAATAATTTAAAATCTTTAGATAAATCATAATTTAATACTTCTACTCTTTCTGTTTTATCCTCATCTATTATATTTATCTTATGACTTGGACAATTTATACTTTTTCTATTTAATGATTTATCAATATTAATATTAAAATCTATTGTGTAATCTACTTTTTCATAAACTAATTTACTTGTAATATTAGATTTATATTTAGGAGTTACTAATGTAGGCATCAAAATTTGTATGGTATTATCTGTAATTTCAAATTTATCAATATACTGGATTTTTATAGTAACCTCTTCATCTCTATCAATTTTCCCAACAGAAATCTTAAATATATTGTCTGTTTCTTGCTCCATCATATATGCACTATTACCTTTAACAATATTTCTTTGATATTCTTTTTTAGCTTCTCCTTTTTCTTTACATTTACCTTTTAAAACTTTATCTCCCACATTTATTTCAAATCCTACAACTGTTGCAGTTTCAACTATTGGAAATGTATATCCTACTTCTAAAATATCTTTTGTATTATTTTTATAAACTTGTTCAATTTCAAATGATCCAAATTTTCCTATAACATTACCTGTTATTTTAACTTTTTTGAGAGCTAACTCTCTTAAATCTACTACATTCATATTAATCCTCCATCATTTTTTCTACATATTTTTTTACATTTTCTATTATATGTTTATATTTTTCTCCATTTTCTTCTGAATAATGTATTTCGAAAATATCACATATATTTTCTCTAATGTATATTTCTTGTCCTTCATCTCTAGATATTTTTGTTTTTATTTCTTTAGTATTTTTTTGTGCTTTTTCTGTAGGATTTTCTAAAATATATTCTCTTATCTTATTTAATGGCATATATTCTGCCTGTAGTTTCTTTATTAGAAGTATTCTTTCTAGATGTTCATCATTATATAAGCTATTTACCCCACTACCTTCTGGTGGTAAAAGCAAACCTTTGCTTATATAATAGTGTATTGTCCTTTTTGTAACTCCTGATTTATCTGCAAGTTCTGATACTTTGTATTTCATATTCTCACCTCTCTGATTTTTATTTTACCATCGTTACGTAATGATGTCAAGATGTTTTTTGAAATTTTTTCAAAATAAAAAACGGAATAAAGATTTTCTATGCAATAAAATTGCTTAAAAAATCTAAATTCCGCATAATTATATTCTAAAGTCATAGCTAAATATATCTATAAAAAAGAAAAATAGAGTCACGCTCCATGAACACAACTCCGCAAAAGTTTAACTTTCTCTATATTTGTATTATACTATTAATTTTTAATTTGTCAATACCAATTTTCAATAATTTTTATAATAAAATTTAAATTAGTTTGTACAATTTCATTGCCATCATAATAGTTAATACTACGTTTTATTCTATTTACAAATTTATATAATTCTTCTTTTTGATGTTGTAGGATTCCACTACTTGTTGTAGTTTCTTTATTAAAATACAGTAAAGAAACAATTTGTTTTATTCTCATGTTAGATAATTTTTTATCCCTTACTACTTTTGATATTCCAATTTTTTCTAAATCAAAAATTATTCCATAATGAGGATTTTGGTTAGTGGTATTTGTTCTTAAATCGTTTAATATACAATTATTATGTGCACAAGCATTCCTTAATTCACGGATATCTTTTAATAGGTTAGTATTTTTTTGCATTTTAAAGTCATTAATTTTATAAGCAATAAATTGATACAAACTAACTAATCTACCAAAAGTTATTAGCTCTATAAAAGCCCAAATAGGATAATCATTACAATATTTTTTTATTATTTCTCCGCAATATGTTCCATCTTCATTTTGATTTATTTCTCTTTCAAGAGCATCATATTCATTTCTATCTTTTAAAAACTGTATATACTCTTCAATGATTCTATAACCATCTTTAAAATTTTCTTCTACTACAGATAACATTTTTACTTTGACATAGTGTTCTAAATCTATAGCAATTTCTAGTAGCACATTTCTCAATCTCATATCAATTATAGCTAAATCTGTAAGCATTTTGAAATCAAGTTTAATATATTTTCCTTTATTAACACCATTTTCATATTTAGGAAAACTTTTTCTATATGATGCCAACCTAAAATAGTTATTGTTATCTTTCAAATATTTTACTGCTTCGTCTTTACTTATTAACTCAAATTTTATTCCTTTTGATTCAAGATGATCAACAAGTTCTTTTGCTGTTAACATTGGTCTAACTTCTTTGTCCATATAATTTTTCTCCTCATATAATATTGTTTATAAGGTTTATTTAATATAAATTTTATAACCATATTCTTTCTTTTTGTCACATTATATCATATTTTCTTTAAATAATCCAATATTTTCCAAGTATCAATCTATCTGTTACTTTTTTATTAAAAATTCTAATTTTTTCTTTATGTAAGTTGTTATATTTCATTAACTATTGTACTGTAATATTTTTGTTAATATCTGTACAAATTGATATGACTTGGAGGGAATTTTTATTAGACACACAAAAATAATTCACGGAACTAAAAAAGATGCAGAAGTTGAACTCGATAAATTTGTTATAGATGTTCAGTAGTTTGATGTATTTGCTTTTCTTAAATAGACATAATAGTTCTTAATTTTAGCGTTATTATAAATTTATAGGTTAATAGGAAAATCAGAAAAGGGTTGTTAGCAAAGCAATACTTTTTTCTGAAGATGTATAGTTAGCTAAAAGGCTAGCTACAACGTGGTTTTGCTGGGTGAGATTCTTTACTTACGACCTTCGGGTTATGAGCGATGGTTTACGGCTTTTTGATCTTTTAAGAAAATTAGAGTTTTTGTTGGTATTTTAATACTTACAAGAGTTTTTGCTTGCAGAACACTTGTGTCTTTTTAGGGCATTTTTTGAGAAGTTTTTTCCCAACTTTTTCCCAAGTGATTTAGTACGTTTGTTCTTAAAAAGTTGACTCTTGTAAGGGATATTTTTATTTAGAAAATTTTAATTTTTATGGAGGTTTTTTTATGAGTAATTTAAGAGAAGTTAATGATGATATTTTGAAAGATTGGTTAGATTTCAGAGAGGAAACTACTTTTTGTGAGATGTCTCCTCAAGATAAAAAATATTGTATATGTTTTGATGAACTATCCGAAAAGATCTTGAAAAATATTCCTAATCAAAATAAGAAATATGTTCAAAAACAACTAGATGAACTTGATAAGAATTTTATGGATTATCTTATTTATTGGAATGAAAAGTATTACAGAAATGGGTTTTGTGATGGAGTACAGTTGATAGGTGGATGCTTTGAAAAATAAAAAACATTTTAAAACCGGAAGGATTTTATTTTCTCCCGGTTTTCTACCATATTTTAGCTATATAATATAATTAATTACTAGCAATCAGCTTTAATGGTATCATATATGTTTCTTGACACCAGTTTTGAGTTATTCCTAATAGTTTTAGCATTTCGTTGGAAATATGTTGTTTTGTAACTCCTGGCTGTACTATATATATTTCTAATTGAACATCGTATATCTTTATTTTATTTCTATATGTTTTTAACAATTCTTGATTTCCAACAATAAATCTTGATATTCCATATTTATTTAAATATCCTCTATCTCGTTCTAACATTCTATTAAACATTTTATCTATTTTCATTTTCCAATATACACTCCTTTGTGCTTGACCACAAACTTCATATAAGTCACTGAGTCTCTTTCCTGGATTTTTTGATTTTGAAAACTTACAATGATAGAATTCTACAAGCACCTTATCATTCTCATTTTTTATGGCAATTATATCTGCAATTTCACCTTTTCCATCATCATCAAATATTATGTCATATTTTTCTCTTTTTAAATTTTCTATAGTGTTATATTGAATACTATTTGATAACCTTTTATAAGTCTGAGATTCAACTGAAATATCAGTATTACTCCAATCATAAACTAAAATATTATCTTTAGAATATAATGGTATATCTAAATTTTGTATGTCCATATATAAATTATTCTCAAGTTTAGAACCATCATCAAACGTTATAATAGGAGGATATTCTTCAAACCATTCGGATAATTTTTCTTTTCCTTTTGTTGTAATAACTTCAATTTCTTTTCCCTCAATTACTTTATATTCATATCCACTATCATTTATAATTAAATCATATCCTACATTCCAGTAATCAGATTCCACAAAAAAACTAACTCTATTTTTATGCCATTGAAAATCTTTTATATGTAATTCTATTTTATTTATATCAAATTCAGTACCTTTATAACTCAAATTTATTTGATAATCATTAAAAATAAATAGTTCTGGACTAAATTCGATAGAAATAGGAATTTTATTACTTGGTATTGACTTGATTTCATCTGGTGCATTTATTCCTTCAATAATTTTATTTACATCTATATTATTATCTAATATTTTTTTTGCTGTATTCTCGCACCAATCTTTCCATTCATAAATAGTTCCTACTTTTCTTGTCCATATTTTTCCTTTTTGAGTGCACCCTAACGTAACATCTTCACCATTTTCATATCCTTTACCATATATATTATTTTTAGTTACACTACGTTTTTTTACATCACTTAACCCTGATAAAATGTCTCTTCCTGCATACATCCTAAAACTTATATATCCATTTACTAAATCTTTCAATCCCATGGTATTAACTTTTAATCTATTAATATTATATAGAGCCCTAAAAATATTATCTCCTTTTATAATTTTAGCATCATTAAAACAATCCTTTACAAAGCTTGTAGGTAAATTACTGGAGTTAATAGTAGCATATACTATTCCTTTATTAGGATCAAATCTTATTATTATCATATTATAATGCAATTCTTTCAAACTTTCTGAATTTGACCAGTCCATCTTTGTTACGTTTCTCTGTATTATAACTAAAGTATTATCTTCTTCATTATAAGAACTTATAGTATTTTCTATACTATTAAATTTATCAGAAATATCTTTTATTTTCCACTCTTTCTTTCTAGTTGTATATATTGAGAAACTTAATGCTGGAAAGATGTTTTGCATTGGGACAATTTTTAATAATTCCCCATTAAATTTTGTTAAGTAATCTGTTATTTTAATATGCTTATTTACTTTATCATTTGATGCTATATTAATAATTTCATCCCAATCCGCACTTTCTTTATATAACATGTTTAAATATTGATCTGCATGTTCATCAATTATATTTGAAATAGCAGTAGCATCACCTATTTTAGTATTTCCTTTTCTTGTAAATCTTCCTATAAATTGTAATGTTATCCCTAATGTTTTATGTTGATCATGTATTGCTGCAATTTTTAATTCTGGAAAATCAAATCCTTCGCCCAACATTTTTACACATATAATAATCCTACATTTTTTTGTTTTTAATTGTTGCATTACATCTGCTTTTTCTCTTTTAGCCATATTAGAATATATATATCTTGGATTATATTTATTGGCAATTTTTTTATATATTTTATGAATTTCTTCAGCTCTTTGTATATTTTCTACTCGTGCCATAACAACATGATCATATCCTTTTTCTAAATCTCTTTCTAGTGTTTCAATTGCCTTTTTTGCTATTTCAATATCTTTTTCTTTTTCATCAAAAACTAATAATGGTTCAAAATTAATATGTTTAAAGTATCCTTCTTTTTGAGCTTGAGATAAAGGAAAATTGTATATAACTTTTCCTTTAATAATCTTTCCATCATTTCTAAATGGAGTAGCAGTAAATTGTATAATTTTATTATCAAACCTATCTACTATATTTCCCCATACTTGTGCTGACATATGATGTGCTTCATCTATGAATAAATGTGAAAAATACTTGTTTATAATTTCAATTGGTAGCTTACTAGAAAGTTGCATAGTTGTAACTATTACATTTGAACTTTTAATTATTTCTTCTACTTCTCCAATTTTATTCAAATTATTTATAATTCCAACAATTGGCTTTTTTAATCTTTCATCTATTATACCTATTTTTTTTAAAATTCCTAAATTAATAAATTTATTTGAAATCTGTTCTTTTAAAGCTGTACTTGGTACTATTACTAACGTTTTTTTACATTTTCCTAATAGGAGCAACAGTAACATTGTTTCTGTTTTTCCTGTTCCTGTTGGCATAACTATAATATTGCTTTTCTCACTTTCTTCAATAGTCCAAGCTGATAAAGCTGCATATAATGCTCCGATTTGTGGCTTCCTTAATCCTTTTTCTACTACATTATTATCATGCAAAGCTTCCTGCTTTATAATAACATTATTCCATGTATTAACAATTGATTCAGTTGTTTCTAAAACATATTTAAATTTTTCCCATCTTTGTATTTTTAAATCAGTTATTTTGCTTCCTATACTTTTTAAGACATAATTATACTCATTTGAATATTCTTTTTTATTAGTTATTAGTACATTTTCATCTAATCCTAAATCAACAATGTATCCATCATCATTTTTTATGGGATTACACTCTACAATATTTTCTTCGTAGACCAATTTTTTTATAAAATTATTGCTTTTATTAATCTCTAAAACACAACTAGGTATATTTAATTTCATTTAACCACCTCTACCAATTATATATTATTATATTTTATTGAAACATTTTGTCGAAACTTGTCATTTATTATAAAAAAAGCAAAATAATTTTGTATAATTAACTACATTATTATTTTGCTTTTCTTTTGTTATTTAGTTTAGCAGTTATCACATTTAACTTCTGTTCCATCATCTAAAATCTTAACTATCTTGCTAAAATCTTTTGCACCTATATGTGCATAATAACTTCCACCATCAATATAACACGATTCGCATCTACAAGATACTAAATCATGTACGCTTTTTGATTCAATTATATCTCCACAAATTAGACATTTAATTTTCATCGCTATCTTCCTTATTTATATATTTTTATTATTCATACCTATATTCTTCACTTTCTTCTGCGACCTTTAAATCACTATAATTTTCATTATCATCAATAGGATAAATAATTTCGTTACTTTGATTTAATCTTCTTTTTAAATATTCACTCAAATTCTTATCTGTACAAAAAACATAGCACCCTTTCATTCCTCTTGTCATAAGAGTTCTATATGTATTCTTTATTATTTCATCAGTTATTTTCTTTCTATCATTTTCATTATATTTTCCTATTCCATACAAAGACTGATCCGTTTTTGCTCTTTTTTTATAGTCAGTCACAATATGATTTCCTTCATATCTCATATCATCACCTACAATAACGCCAACATAGTCAAATTCTAATCCCTGTGTTGTATGAATACATCCGGCTTGTTTTACAGTATTTTCACCTAAAGCAAATAATTCTCCTTCTTCTAGATTCCAACTCATTTCAAAATTATATTCTTGTATTTTAATATCTTTGTAATTTGGATTATTTCTATATTTTTTAGGCCATTCCCAACAATAGCCTGCAACTACTCTAGATTTATTATTAACTTTATTTTTTTCTTCAATTGCATCTCTTAATTCATTCGGATTATCAAATATTTTAAACTCATAGTTAAACCCATCTATATCAAAATTGGCAGTTTCTCTAATTTCTAATACATTATCTAACCAAGCCAAATATCCATCTGAACCATTGCATCTAAACTGACTATCTAATTCATATATATTTATTTTAGCTCCCAATTCATTTGCATATTTTTTTATTAGTTCTTCACTTCCAATATCCTTTAATGTTACTCTTTGATTTTCATCTAAAAAGAATATAGAAAATCTAGATGCATTTATAAGTTCTTTAACTTGATTCTCTCCTAAATTAGAATGATATCCTGATTTTTCAGTTAATCTATGTGCTTCATCTACTACTAAACAATCAATTGCATTATTTCTTTCATCATAAAATTTCCCAGATCCTTGAAACAAATGCTCAATATATTTTTTAGTAAATTTTCCTTTTAATTTCGTTGAATAAACTCCTCTTGGTGCTGAATTTTTTGTAACATAAAAGCATGTCATGTCTTTTTTATTTAGTTCAACTAATAAATTTATTGCCAAAACTGATTTTCCTGTTCCCGGACCACCTTTTACAATTATTACATTTTTTTCATTTGATTCAAGTGTATCAATAGCAATCTTTAGTGCATATTGGTATACAATGTTTTGCGAATCAATCATATAAAATTCTTTATTTCCATTTAGCATATTTTCTAATGTATCTTGTAACATTTTTGATGGTTTTATTTTTCCTTTTTCTATTTCGTATAAAACTTCTTTATCATCGCCAATTTCAATATATTTTTTTATAAATTCTCTTAATTTTAATACATCAGAATGAGCAAATATCGGTGCTTCTTTTATATATTCTTGATATGGTTCTCTTAACAAAGGATCATTATCTGTAAAATAATAATTGTGTAAAAATGCACATGGTCTTATATTAATTCTTTTATTCTCAATGTTTGTATTATAGTCTCTTATTAAATTAGCATATGTCATTGCTTGATATGACGGGTGATTTACATTCCTTAATGCTCCACCAGTATATGTATTAACTTTATAAATCCCATCTACTTTATCAACCTCTGCACATTCATCCCATTGTTTTAATTCAACAATAATAGCTTCATGAGAATTATTTTGGCTATAACCAGACATTAAAAAATCAATTCTACATCCTGTTGGTGGAATATTGTATTCAATTGCTATTCCCATATTATTAGGAATTTCATTGTCATCTAATACTCCTCTCATATATTGCATTGAATTCTTCCATGAATTAAATTCTGGTGTGGATGGTCTCCTATGTATAACTTCAATATATTTTTCTCTAATTTCATCTGCTATTAATCCTAAATTAACATCTTCTATAAAACTTTCTTTTACTCCCTCATATACTATCATAATAATTGCCCCCAAAAAATTAATATAATCTATTTCTATACCATTTATCTTTAGGTAAATATTGTATAATATCTTTTTCAAAATTTATAATACTTACATTAGTTATATTTTCCTTTATTAAAGGTACTACTACTTCTTCTTCACATTCATATTTCTCCAAATTATAGAAATTACATTTTTGAAAATCTTGCATTTTAATTAGTTTATATTTCATCATAAAACATAACAATTCAAATATATCTATTGCATAAGAATCTTTCTTTGCATTTAATTGTATTAAAATTTTATCTCCATAAATGTTAACATTCTTTACTGCATCCATATTTTTAGAACAAGATTGATAGCTGTTAGTTGTACATACATGTCCTTTGTTCCTTGAATTATATTTGATAACACGATATGCATCTCCAATATATTTACACTTAATAAACTCTTTTTCATAAAATGTTAACTTTTGCTTATTTTCTAATTCATAAATTTTATTTTTTATTTGTGACCAAACCTCCTTATCGTATTTTTTATAGTGGCTAATGCAAGTATGTTCCCCAGGAGTTGTCCCTACTAACCAATAATATATTTTATTATATAATTCTGCTAAAAAATAAAATTCTTTCATAGTAATTTTTCCTTATAATTTGTTATATTTAGTACTTATTCCCTTTGCTTTTTCAACTGGATATTTTTTCTTTGTTTTATCTAATTTTTTTAATATTATTTCTTTTGGATCTACTTTAAGTTTCATAGCCATTTGGATGCAATATGTAAATACATCTGCTAATTCTTCACATACCTCATCTTTATCATAATTTTCATTATCCCATTGAAAACATTCTAATAATTCTCCTGCTTCGATTGAAATAGATTTTGCTAAATTCTCTACCGAATGAAATTTATCCCAATCTCTTTCTTTATTAAATTTATCTATCTCTTCCATTATATCTATCATAAATAATCTCCTTTAAACATATTTTTTATAATATATCATAAAATAATATTTTTCTCAAGATTTCGACTAAACTATGTCAATTAGATAAAATAAAAGAAGTCTCTCTATTAATTATTAGAGACACTTCATTTTTTATTATTTTAAACTATTTCTTATTGATTCTGCTATAATATATGCTAATCTTACAGGGACAGCGTTTCCTACCATTTTATATCCATCTGCTATATCTGTGTAATAAAATTTAAAACTATCTGGAAATGTTTGTATTCTAGCACATTCTCTTACTGTTAATCTTCTATATAAATCTTCCTTACCTCTTACAAATTCTCTTTTATTTTTTTCAACAAATACCATTTTAGGTGCTTGTGGATGAATTGGTGCATGTCTTCCTCCTGCTTGAATTGTAAATGATTGTTCATCCCATGATCTTACACGATTCCTAGACATATATATTGTAGAAAAGCTACCTGTCATATATTCATGATTAGGGAACTTACAGTAAACTCCATTTGTTTTATTCTTTTCTAAAGCTGGTATAGCACAATCTTTTAAATCTCCAATTGCTTCCTTAAGGTTTATCTTTTTTTGTAATGGCTTTGGAAATTTAAATTCAATATCTAAATCCTCTCTAAATCCGATATAAAATATTCTATTTCTATCTTGTGGAACTCCATAATCTGCTGCATTTACACTATATAGTTTTACATTATATCCTGCTTCTTTAAACATATTAATGAAGTTTTGTACGGCTTTTTTATGTTTTTCAGCTAACATTCCTGAAACATTTTCTGCTACAAAAAACTTCGGTTGTTTATTTTTTAAAATTTTTATAAATTCAAAAAATAATTTTCCCCTTTCATCATTTATGCCTTTGCAAGCTCCTGCTTCGCTCCAACTTTGGCATGGAGGTCCTCCAATAATACCATCACATTCTGGTATTTCTTCCAATGGAATTTTTCTTATATCTCTTTTATCAAGATAATTACTATGATTTTTTTCATATGTTTCCCATATATCTTTATCAAATTCATTAGCCCACTCTATTTTAAATCCTGCTCTTTCAAATCCTAAATCTAGTCCCCCCGCTCCTGAAAAAAGACTAATAATGTTCATTTATTTCCTCCTACTTACTATATGTTATTAAATATGCTTCTTTTAATTTAGCTGGATTATCAGGATTTTTTATTTTTACTTCATCCATATGCAATGATTCTTTATCATTAACAAATTTTTCGAAATTACTCCTATCCTCATTGCTAAATTTAATATATTTTTCTTTGCTTATCAATGCAAAAAAATTAAACTCTTTTGTAGTGTCCTTTTTATATATGTAATTAAATACTGTCCATGGGTTTTCAATTCCCCACATTCCTCGAACTCTTAAATAAGTAATTCCTAAAGGATCTACTTTATTTACTCTTCCAAGTTCTTTAGTTTCTGCAAATTCAACACCTGGAATACATTCAACTCCATCTTTTATTTTTGTTTTTATTTTAGTATATGTTTCTTCACTAGCACAATAATCTAGACCATAAACAAAACTTAAGTTTAATAATTTTGTATTGTCAACTACTCCAACTGCATAAATTATATCTTTTTCATCCCATTTTTCTGCATTTTTACAAGAAGCACTTATCATATTACTATTTGCATATAACTTATGTTTTGGATATGATGAGTTTAATGCTAATGCGGAATTGTTATTTTCAATTTTTTTTACTTCTATAGCATCACCATTTTTTAACATTGCATCTGGTGGATTTGAATTATTTCCAAGATAACTAAATACATTACTAATTTTTTCCAATCTTTCTTTTTGGTCTTGAATATTATATGTCCCAGAAAAAATGTCTTTAATATATTCTTCCAATGCATCTCCCATACTATTAGCTCTATTGTGATTTTCTTGATATGTCTCTTTTAGTTTATAATGTGGGGTATCTACTAAATTTATTATTGCTTTTAAAATATTACTATTCAATGTATATCTCCTTTTATTAATTTTCTATATATTATCATAAAATTTATTTTTTTTCTACAAATTAGCAGTTATTTGTATAAAAAATATTTACTATTATTTTATATCAAACATTTGTTTTGTTGTCAATACATTTTTCAATTTTTATGAAAAAAATTATCATAAGGATAACCTGCTTCAATATACAACTCTGTTAACTCCATTTTATATTCTTCTAGTAACTCCAAATATTTTTGCTTAAATACATTTTTACAAAGCCATTCTACTCCTTCTTTAGAAATTACTACTTTTTTATTACCCAAAAACTTATATCTTTCAAAGCCACAATTACACATTTTCTTAATTGCTTTTCTAACAGTAATATCTTTTCTATTGAAATACTTACATAATTGTTTTATATCCATGTCTTCATTCCACCAGTTCTCCTTATGCTCTATTTTCAATAATTCTTCGTATTGCTTAACTCTATTTTCAAAAAAATCTACATCAGCATCTATAAAAGATTTTTCTTTTTGAAAATACACTTGATTCAGTCATGCATATCCTTCAACTAAAACAAAATATTTTCTACTTCTAATTTTTTCACTTCTCCATCTGCAATTTGGATGTTTTTTTATCATAACATCTATTGCTTTTCTTAAATCTATATGCTTTATTTCTTTCCCGTGATTATTAGTTACTCCTAATGAATGAAACCTATTTAAAATTTTATTATATGATAGAAAAATACTATCTAAAACTTGCTCTGAATCTCTATACATTTTTATCACTTCCTTATTATAAAAATTTATTAATGCTAGTTTACGAAGCATTAATAATTA
>CANQHU010000029.1 GCA_947623945.1 uncultured Clostridia bacterium
AATAAAGAAATATAAATGTCGCAATTTTTCATGGCGCTTTGTGCCAAGCGAAGCGACGGAATGGAGGTTAAAATGATTAAAAGTATGACAGGATATGGAAAAGCAACTAAAATATTTGATTTAAAAGAATATGAAGTAGAAATTAAAAGTGTAAATCATAGATATTCAGATATTTCCATAAAAATGCCAAGAGTTTTAAGTTACTTAGAAGAAGCAGTAAAAAAAGAAATTTCATCAAAAATAAAAAGAGGAAAAATAGATGTTTTTATCACATTTTATAATGGCGATAGTGAAGACAAAGAAATAAAAATAAACACTGGAATTGCAAAAATTTATATTGATGAATTAAAAAAACTAGCAGAGCAAGAAGGAATATTATCAAATATAGAAGTAACAGAAATATCAAAATTTCCAGACGTTTTAAATATAAAAAATAAAGAAGAAGATGAAACAATTAAACTTGAACTTTTAGAAGTAGTAAATGAAGCAATAAATAATTTATTAGAAATGAGAAAGCAAGAAGGAAAGAAAATAGCAGAAGATTTATTAGAAAGAATAAATTTAATTAAAGAGAAAACAGAAAAAATATCTGCTCTTTCTACTGGACTTATTGAGGAATATGTAGTAAAATTAGAGGGAAGAATAAAAGAAATACTAAAAAGCCAAGAAATTGATCAATCAAGATTAGCACAAGAAGTTGTAATTTTTGCAGATAAATGTTCAATTGAAGAAGAAGTAACAAGGCTAAAAAGTCATATGTCACAATTTGAAAAACTTTTAGACTCAGAAGAACCAGTTGGAAAAAAATTAGATTTTATTATTCAAGAAATGAACAGAGAAACAAACACAATTGGTTCAAAAGCAAATTCTTTAGAAATTACAAATGAAGTTATAAACTTAAAAACAGAAATAGAAAACATAAGAGAGCAAATACAAAATATTGAATAAGAAAAGGAGTTGGGATTTATGCAATTAGTAAATATTGGTTTTGGAAATATTGTATCGGCAGAAAGGATTGTTGCTATTGTAAGCCCAGAATCAGCGCCAATAAAAAGAATGGTGCAAGAGGCAAAAGATAATAAAACAGCAGTAGATGCTACTTATGGTAGAAGGACAAGAGCTGTATTAATTATGGATTCAGGTCATATCATACTATCTGCAGTTCAACCAGAAACAGTAGGTGGAAGAATTGATAAAACAATTTCTCAAGATGATATAAATAAACAATTATAAATTTTATAGGAGGATTTTTAAAATGATTGTAAAACCAACAGTAGGAGAATTATTAACAAAAGCACAAAATAGATATGAATTAGTAATTGCAACTGCAAAAAGGGCAAGACAAATTGCATCAGGAGCAGATGTAAAAACAACAGCAAAGGATGAATCACCAGTAACACTTGCTGCGCATGAAATAGCAGAAGGGAAGGTAACAATATGTTAGTTATATTATCTGGTGTAGCAGGAGCAGGAAAAGACACAATAAAAAAAGAACTTATAAAAAGAATGGAAAATGTAGAATCACTTCCATCTTTTACTTCTAGAAATCCAAGACCAGGAGATGTAGATGGAGAAACTTACATTTTTGTAAGTAAAGAAGAATTTGAAAGAATGATAAAAGATGAAGAACTTTACGAATATGATATACATCATAATCAATACTATGGAACATCTAGAAAACTACTAAACGACAAAATCAGTAGTGGAAAAATTATTGTAAAAGATATTGATGTAAATGGTACAGAACATTTAAAAGAACTATTAAAAAATGATACAAAAGTAGTTACCATTTTTTTAAGAGTACCAAAAAAAGAATTAGAAGAAAGATTAAAAAATAGAATAGACAAGCCTAGTCCAGCAGAAATCAAATTAAGATTAAATAGATTTGATTACGAAGAATCTAGAATCAGCTTATATGATTACGTATTAAAAAATAACGATTTAGAAAAAACTGTACAAATAATAATGTCTATTATAGAAAATGAAAAAAGATTAGAAAATATATAAGACATGAGATATATCTCGTGTCTTTATTAGGAGTAATAAATGATAGCAGAAGTAATAGTAAACAGAACAGCAAAAAAACTAAATAGAACTTTTGATTATCATGTCCCACAAGAACTAGAGGGACTTATTTTGGTTGGAAGTAAGGTCCTAATTCCATTTGGAAGCGGAAAAGCAGAAAGAGAACAAGAAGGATTTGTAGTTGGATTAAAAGAAAAAACCAATTTTGAAAACGAATTAAAAGATATTATCAAATTAGAAGAACAATTAAAAGATGAACAAATTGAATTAGCCAAATGGATGGCAAAAAGATATTTTACAAATGTTTCAGAATGTATAAAATTAATGCTAACTCCAGGAACTAGGAACAAAATTAAAGAAAAAAGAATACAAGATAAAAAAATAAGATGTGTATATTTAGCAAAAACAATTGAAGAAATTGAATTTGAAATTGAAACAGGAAAAATAAAATCAGAAAAGCATAAAAAACTTCTTTACTTTGTAAAAGATAATGAAGGAGTAACAATACCAGAATTAGAAATGTTTACAGACTGTTCAAGAAGCACTATTCAAACTTTATGCAAAAATGGATACTTAGAAATTATAGAAGAAAAAATTGAAAGAAATCCATTAAACTATAAAGACATAGAAAAAATTAAGAAAACAGAAAAAACAGAAAAATTAGAATTAACAGAAGAACAAAATATAGCATATCAAAAAGTAGAAAAATGTTTAGAAGAAAATATAAATAAAACCTTCTTACTATATGGTATAACTGGTTCTCGGAAAAACAGAAATTTATTTACAACTTATACAAAAATCCTTAGAAAAAGGAAAAACAGCCATTTTATTAGTACCAGAAATATCATTAACTCCACAAATGTTAGATAGATTTATTGCACGTTTTGGAAAAGAAGATATTGCAGTATTACATAGCAAACTTTCAATAGGAGAAAGGCATGATGAATGGGAAAGAATCAGAAATGGAAAAGCAAAAATTATTATAGGTGCTCGTTCAGCAATTTTTGCACCAGCTGACAAAATAGGAATAATAATTATTGATGAAGAACATGATAGTTCTTATAAATCAGAATCTAATCCTCGTTATAATACAAAAGAAGTAGCGGAGTTTATTGCAAAACAACATAACTGCCCATTACTTCTTGGAAGCGCAACACCTGATATTAATACCTATTCAAAAGCAATAGATAAAAAATCTAATATGGAATGTTTAGTTTTAAAGAAAAGAGCAAATAAATCCTTTTTGCCAAAAGTAGAAATTGTAGACCTAAAAGAAGAACTAATACATGGAAATCATTCAATGTTAAGTGAAGAACTATATAATTCAATTGAAGAAAACTTAAAAGCAAAAAGACAAACAATTCTCTTTTTAAATCGTAGAGGATATTCAACTTTTATTATGTGTAGGAATTGTGGCTATACAGTAAAATGTAAAAACTGCAATATAAGTATGACATATCATAGTTACGAAAATAAACTAAAATGTCATTATTGCGGATATGAAGAAAAAGTTGTAACAATATGTCCAGAATGTAAAAGTGATAAAATTAGATACTTTGGTACAGGAACACAGAAATTAGAGCAGGAAATTCATAAGCAATTTCCAAACGCTAAAACCATTAGAATGGATGTAGATACTGTTACAAAGAAAAACTCGCACGAAAAAATATTAAATCAATTTAAAAATGAAAATATAGATATTTTAATTGGAACACAAATGGTAGTTAAAGGACATCATTTTCCAAATGTCACACTAGTAGGAGTAATTGCAGCAGACAGTTCTTTAAACATAGATGATTACAGAGCAAACGAAAAAACATTTCAAATATTAACACAAGTCGCTCGGAAGAGCAGGAAGAGAAAGCCTTCCAGGGAAAGTAATAATTCAAAGTTACAATCCAGAAAATTTTAGTATTCAATGTGCAAAAGAGCAAAATTATGAAAAATTTTATGAAACAGAAATACAATTAAGAAAACAATTGAAATATCCACCATTTTGCGATATAATATTAGTGAATTTTGATAGCCTATCTAAAAATGAAATAATAGAAAAAAGCCAATGGGTTTATGAATATTTACAAAACAACTTAAAAAATGAAAAAATTCAAATTTATAAACCTATGCCATCACCAATTGATAAAATTCAAAATAGATTACGCTATCGAATTATTATAAAGGGAAACATGACAGAAAAAATAAATGAAACATTGAATTCTTGTTTAAAAGAAATTTATCAAAAGGATTTAAAAAATGTAAGAGTATCAATTGATGTAAATCCTAATAATATGATATAAATAAAAATTTGGGGGAAACAAAAATGGCAATTCGTAATTTAAGATTTGATGGGGATGAAATCTTAAAAAAAACATCTAGAAATGTAGAAGTAATAGATGAAAAATTACAAATTTTAATAGATGACATGATAGAAACTATGCATAAGTACAACGGAGTAGGACTTGCAGCTGTGCAAGTAGGAATTCTAAAAAGATTAATAGTAATTGATTTATATAATGACAAAGGACCAATTGTTATGATTAATCCAGTTATCACAAAAACAAAAGGAGAACATGAAGTAGAAGAAGGATGTTTAAGTTTTCCAAATCAATTTGCAAAAGTAATTAGACCAGAAGAAGTAACAGCAGAATTCACCGATAGGAATGGGAAAAGAAAAAAAGTAGTAGCCAAAGAACTTTTAGCACAAGCAATAGCACACGAAGTTGACCACTTAAATGGAGAAGTTTTTATGGATAAAATTATACCAGGTACTTTGGAGTATGTAGAACCAGAAGAAAAATAATGTAGAGAGTCTATAATAAAAGGAAGAATAAAAAATGAATGAAGAAGAAATATTAAACAAATTAACAAAAGATGGATACTCTGCAAAGAAATTAGAAATGATTCAAAAAATATTGAAATATAAAAGAGAAGGAATTTCAGATAATAAAATCTCTAAAATGGAAGATGTTCCATTATGTCAAGCAAGCGTTTCTACATATGTAAGAAAAGCAATTCAATTAGGTCTTATTACAAAAGATGAAATTGAATATGCAAAAAAGCAAAAAGAACAAGAAGAAATTGAGATAGCAAGAAAAAAAGCGAAAGAAGAAAAGAAAGAAAAAAATGAAAAAAAACAAATAGAAAAAAATAAAGCTGATGAAGAAACAGTATTTCATTATTTAGTATTAGGGTATACTACAAGAATTATTATAAGAAAATTAGGCATTGAAATAGAAGAATATAAAAAAATCGTAGACAAATTTATTAAAGAAGAAAGAATTACTGAAGAAGAAATAAATGAGGCTAGAATTAAAAAAGAAGAAGAAACTAAAAAACAAATATTGGAATGGCTAAAGATGGGAAAAACACAAAGGGAAATAGCAAAGGAACTAGATATTTCACAACCATTAGTGTACTTTTTAATAAAAAAAGTAAAAGAAGAATATCAAATTGATGATAAAGAAATTATGGATTGGAAAAATCAGCTTCCTACAAGTGCTAAAAATAAACAAGAAGCTATTTTAGAAGGGTTAAAACAAGGAATGCGTGCAGCAGAAATTGTACAAACTTATTCAGAACAAGGTTTAACAGAAAGTACTGTAATGAATTGGGGTAAAAAATTAAAAGCACAAGGAAAAATTACAAAAGAAGAAGTTTCGCAAGCAAGACAAAATCGAAAAAAACATATAATAGAAGAAGAGCATTTAAAAGATGATGCTAAAATATTAGAATTTTTAAAAAAAGGATATACTACAGAAAAAATTGCAAAAATTATCTCTAAATCTACGAACTATGTATATGTACGAAAAATAGAAATGTGCGAAGAGGGAAAAATAACCAAAGAAGAGATAATGCAAGCACAAAGAAACACAAGGCAAAAAGAAAGAAAACAAAAAGACGAACGAAAAGAAAAAGAAAAAAAAGAACAAAATATGCAAATGTTAAAACGATTAAAACGTGAAATAGATCTTGAAGTTAGATTGGGAAAAAAGCCTTCAGCTGATAAGGAAGAAAAAATTAGAGAATACATCGATTTATGCCATGAAATATATAAAAAAGAAAAAATATCTATGGCAGAATTAGAATTCTTAGAAAGAGCAATGCAAAGAACTAAAATTAAATATAAAGATATTGTACAATATTCACGAAGATGCATAGAAATAGGAGCATATGCAAAACCATTAACTATTATTAAAAAAAATACGGAATTTCAATTAGAACCACTTTCAAAAAAACAAAAAGAAAATTTACAGGTGTTGCAACAAACATTAGTAAATGCATGTAAAGTAAAGCAAGCAATACGGATTAATTCAAAAAGGAAATACTAATACAAAGGTTATTTCACAAACTACAGGGTTATCTAGAGATGAAGCAAACATTTTAAAGATACAACTAATGAAAAAACAAGTAAAATTATTAGGTGTGGTTCCAAGAGATAAAATTGTTGATAAATTAGTCAATTTTAAAGATCCAGAAATTATCAAAAAAAGATATGGTATTACTGATTTTGAAATGGATGATATGATAGAACAAGCAATTTCTAAAAGAGCAAATTCAAATAGTACAGATATTAAAGATAGAGTATTACAAGACAGTAAAATAAGAATAGAAATGCTATTATTAAAATTAGGAAAAGATCCTAAAGTTATTGCAAAAGCATTAAACTTAGAAGAAGCTGAATTTAAAAGAAATATGCATGCTGGACTAGAATTTAATTTAATAAAACCAGAAGAAATTAATGGAATTAATCCATTAAATAAGCGGAAAAATAGATTCAAAACAAATGGTATTATAAAGGAGAGGAAAATATTGAATATTATTTTTATGGGGACACCAGATTTTGCCAAAGAAAGTCTGGAAGCAATTTATAATGCGGGACATAATATTGTAGGAGTTGTAACAAATCCAGATAAACCAAAAGGGCGAGGAATGAAACTTTTACCATCAGAAGTAAAAAAATTTGCATTAGAAAAAAACTTAAAAATCTATCAACCAATAAAGATAAAAAACAATGAAGAATTTATAACAGAAATTAAAAATTTGAATCCAGATGTAATATGTGTTGTAGCATATGGAAAAATATTACCTCAGGAAATCCTAGAAATTCCCAAATTTGGTTGTATTAATGTACATGCATCATTACTTCCAAAATATAGAGGTGCAGCACCAATACAATGGGCAATTTTAAATGGGGATAAACTAACAGGAGTTACAACAATGTATATGAACGAAGGAATGGATACAGGAGACATCATTTTACAAGAAGAAGTAGAAATAGGAGAAGATGAAACAACAGGCGAACTTTGGGAGAGACTCTCAAAAATTGGAGGAAAACTTTTAGTTAAAACTTTAAAACAAATAGAAACAAACTCTGTAGTTAGACAAAAACAAGGAGAAGATTTTACTATTGCTCCAATGCTTTCAAAAGAAATGGCTAAAATTGATTGGAAAAGTAAAACAGCACAAGAAATTAAAAATTTAGTTAGAGGGCTTAATCCAATTATGGGGGCATATGCCTATTTAAATAATAAAAAAATTAAATTTTGGAAAGTAGATTTAGCAAAAGAAGATGAAATTATAGTTGAAAATTTAAATTTTTTAACAAATGGTACAGTACTTATTTCTAATCCAAAAGACCGGTATATTTATAAAAACAAAAGAAGGAATTTTAAAGGTTTTAGAAATTCAAGGAGAAAATGCTAAAAGAATGTCAATACAAGAATTCTTAAGAGGAAATAAAATTCAAGAGTTTGAGGTATTTGAATAACTATTCATCAAGAAAGGTAATGCTATATTATGGAAAAAGATGAGATTAGAAAACAAAAAAGAATAGAAGAATTAAAAGCTAACAAAAAAGTACAAAGAATTTTAGAATATCGAAAACTTGGATTAAGTCATGCAGATATTTCAAAAATGGACGATATTAAACTTGTTTCTACTAGAGTTGGAAAATATATAAAAGAATGTTTTGAATTAGGTATTACAACACAAGAAGAAAAAAATGAATCTGAAAGAAATAAATTAGAAGTAACAAGACAGAAAAAAATAAAAAAACTACAAAATAACAAAAAACTACAAAGAATTCTAGAATATAGAAAACTGGGAATGAATTATGCTGAAATTGCTAAAATGCCAGATGTAAATATAGTTCCTTCACAAGTTAGTGAATATATGAAAGAATGTCTTGAACTTGGAATAATAACACAAGAAGAAGCAGAAAGTGCAAAAGAAAAGGAAAACGAAATAAAAAAACAAAAAAGAATTAGATTATTGCGAAGTAATGAAAAAGTTCAAAGGATTTTAGAATATAAAAAGCAAGGACTAAGTAATATCAAAATTTCTAAAAAAGAAGATGTACAGATTAGTAGTTCAAATGTTTTTGAATATCTAAAAGAATGTTTAGAATTAGGAATAATATCACAAGAAGAAATTCCAACGAAAATTAAAGAAAAAAACACACCAAAAGTTGAGGAAAAAGATTTAAGAAGACTTAGAGAACTAAGAAGAAATATAGAAAATGAAGTTAAATTCTATAAAAAAATTTCTGAAACAAATAAAGATAAAGTAAGAGAATACATAGAATTATCATTTAAAATAAACACAGAAGAACCAAAGTCATTATTGGAATTGGAATTTATAGAAAGAGCTATGCAAAAAATACCAACAACATATAATGACATTATCAAATATATAAGAGAATGTAATAAATCAAAATTATATGAGCAAGCCCTAAAAATGATAAGACAAACAGAAACTATGCCAGAGCTAACAATTATGCCAGAAGAAAGAGAAAAACTAAATGAAGTACAACCTGCAATAATTAGGATTAATAAAGTTCAAAATACAATTGATATGATAAAAAAGGGAAATTTAAATTCCGAAGCAATATCTGAGATAACAGGATTATCAAAAGAAGAAATAAATTTTTTAAAACTAAAAATGTTAGGAAAAAAACCACATTTTCTAGACGAAGAAAAAAGGGAAAAATTAATCCGGTCTATTATTAGAACAAAGAGATTCAAACAAACTACAAGCTAAGCTAAAAATAAGTGATTTTGAAATGGAAGATATAAAAGAGCAATATAGATATCGTAGCATAATTCCAAAAAAAAGAGATATGCAAGCAAAAATAAAGCAAGACACAAAAATAAGATTAGTAGTTTTACATACTAAAGCAGGTCTAATACCAACAGACATTGCAGAAAAATTGCAAATAACACCAGAAGAAGTAGAAGATGATATACAATTAGCATTAGGGGTTAATATGATTAAAACCAATCAATTAAATGGAATAGATATATTACAAGAACAAAAAAATGATATAAAATTAATCGAAAAATAATAAAGGAAATAAACAAAAATTTATTAAAAATAGTTGTAAAAACTAGAAAAAATTGATATACTATCTTTAATATTGAAAGGAGGATTTCATTATGAGTGAAGAAAAAAATGAGGGAGAAGTAGTACAAATAGAAGGTGAAATAAAAACAGAAAATGAAGGAATACAAATATCTAATGATGTAGTAGCAGTTATTGCAGGTGTAGCCGTTTCAGAAGTACCAGGAGTAGCTGGAATGTCAGGAAGTTTTGCAGGAGGAATAACAGAAGTACTAAGCGGAAAAAAGAATCTAGCAAAAGGAATAAAAGTAGAAGTTTCAGATTCAACAGCAAAAATAGATGTTAACATTATTGTAGAATATGGCACAAGAATACCAGATGTAGCATATGAAATTCAAAACAGAGTAAAAAAAGCAGTAGAAAGTATGACAGGCTTAAAAGTAGAAGAAGTGAATGTACATGTGCAAGGAGTAAACACTGATACAGCAAAAGAAAACGATCAAAAAGAAGAAACAGAAAGTGAATAATAAAAAGAGGAGGAAATGAAATGAAAGTTTTAGAAAAAATCGCATTAATTATTTATTCAAACATTGTTTTAATATTATCTATAATTCTATGCCTAATAGTATTTGGATGGCTAGATATAGACTTAGTAGGAGATATAGTAACAAAAATTATATTAGGAGAAACAACAAGTAAAATAGTACTTGGAGCAAGCATTGTATTTATTTTACTATCTATTAAATGTATCTTTTTTGATAGTTCATCAAAAGAACAAACAAAAGAAAGACAAGGGGTATTATTAGAAAACGAAAGTGGAAAACTTATGATTTCAAAAGAAACAATTGAAAACTTAGTTAATTCAGTTGCTTTAAATTTTCAAAGTACAGAAGAAGTTACAACTAGAATAGAATTAGATAAAGACAATAATGTAAAAGTTTTTGTAAATTTAATAGTAAATGAAGAAGCAATTATAAAAGACCTATCTGCAAATTTACAAAATAGAATAAAAGAAAAAGTAAAAGCAGCAACTGATTTAGAAGTAAAAGAAGTAAACATTACTGTTAAAAAAGTTGCCCCAAAAAAGCAAGAAGAAAACTAAAAGAGAATTAAAGAAAGGAATGTGATTATAAATGAATTTTAAAGAAATTTGGAATCATTATAAAGGGGCAATTATTGGTGTTCTAATAGCTATTTTAATTTTAATTACAAGATTACATGATTTAATATTAGCAGTTGTTATTATAGTATTAGGAGCATTTATAGGAAATTATGTTCAACAAAATAAAGAAGATGTAAAAACTAAATTAAAAACATTCATTGATAAAATGTAAAAGGGGAATGAAATGAGTAGAACAGCAATAAGGGAACAAACTTTTAAATTAATTTATAGTTTAGAAATACAAAAACAAGAAAACCTAGATGAAGCAATAAAACTATATATAGAAGCAAACGAAATAACAGATAAAAATACAATAGAATATATAGAAGATGCAATTTTAGGTATTGAAAAAAACAAACAAGAAATTACCTCTCAAATAGAAAAAAACTTAAAGCCAGATTGGAAATTAGAAAGAATTTCTAAAATTGACTTAGCAATTTTAAAACTTGCAATATATGAAATTAAGTATAAAGAAATACCATTTAAAGTTGTAATTAACGAAGCGGTAGAACTAGCAAAAAAATATGGAGAAGAAACTTCCAAAAAATTTGTAAATGGGATTTTAGCAGTAATTGTAAAAGAGGTATAAAAATGAAATATGCTGACATGGCTATAACAGTATCTGATTTAAATCAATATATAAAAAACAAAATAGCAGAAGACGAGTATTTAAATGACGTACTGGTAAAAGGCGAAATATCAAATTTTAAAAATCATTATACAGGGCATATGTATTTTACATTAAAAGACGAAAACTCGTTAATAAAATGTATTATGTTTAAGTCATATGCCCAAAAATTAAACTTCATGCCCAAAGATGGAATGAAGGTATTTCTTTTTGGGTCAGTATCTGTATATGAAAGAGACGGAGTATATCAAATATATGGAAAAGCCATGGAACAAAATGGATTAGGAGACCTGTATACAAAATTTCAAGAATTAAAGAAAAAATTGGAATTACAAGGATTATTTGATGAAAATCATAAAATGCAAATTCCATTAATGCCAAAAGTAATAGGAGTTTTAACTTCTCAAACAGGCTCTGTAATAAGAGATATTATAAATGTTTCAACAAGAAGAAATCCAAATGTTGTAATTAGATTATTACCAGTTCCAGTTCAAGGAGAAGGTGCAGCAGAAAAAATAGCAGAAGGAATAGAAATTATGAATCGAAAAAAATTAGCAGATGTATTAATCTTAGCAAGAGGTGGAGGCTCATTAGAAGATTTATGGCCATTTAACGAAGAAATAGTAGCAAATAGTATTTATAATTCTGAAATTCCAATTATATCAGCTGTCCGGACATGAAACAGATTTTACAATAGCAGACTTTGTTGCAGACCTAAGAGCTCCAACGCCATCAGCAGCGGCAGAATTGGCAGTACCAGATATATATGAGGTAAAGCAAAAAATTATAACCTATCAAAATAGATTAAGAATGTCATTACTAAAAAAACTTGAAATTATGAAACTAAGATATGAAAAATCAATGTCTAGTTTTGTATTTAAAGAACCAACTAGAAGAATACAAGAAAATTATTTAAGAATAGAAAACCAAATAAAGCAATTAGAAAATTTAATAACAGCAAAATATGAAAAACAAAAAAATAAATATAGTGAACTAATAGCAAAATTAGATGCATACAGTCCATTAAAAACAATTGCTAGAGGATACACAATAACACAAAAAAATGGAAAAATTGTAAAAAGCAAAAAAGAATTAAATGCAGGAGATAAAATAGAAATTAGATTTAGCGATGGTGAAAAATCTGCAATTATAGAATAAAATAATGAGGAGGGCAACATGGAAAAAAGTTTTGAAGAGCAAATAGAAGAATTAGAAAAAATTGTACAAGAATTAGAAAGTGGAAATTTAAGTTTAGAGGATTCTGTAAATAAATTTGAAGAAGGAATCGAAATATCAAAAAAATGCAATAAAACATTAGAAGAAGCAGAGAAAAAAATAACAATTTTAGTAAAAGATAAAGATGAACTAAAAGAAGAAGATTTTAAAACAGAGGAGTAAAAACAAATGAGCAATGATTTTTTTGCGTTTGTGCAAAGTAAATACATATATGTACCATTTTTTTTATGGTTTGGAATACAATCATTTAAATTACTGTATGATTTATGGACAACCAAAAAATTTAATTTTAAAAGAATTATGGGAGCAGGAGGAATGCCAAGTTCTCATTCGGCTGTAGTAGTTGGACTTGCAACATTAATTGGAAAATATGAAGGAGTAGATTCTCCTATATTTGCACTTGCATTTATATTAGCATTTGTAGTTATGTATGATGCTTGTGGAATAAGGAGAGCTGCTGGAAAACAAGCAGCTTTATTAAACAAATTAATTGAAACACCTGGACTTACAGGAATGCAAGTATCAGAAAAATTAGTCGAAGTATTGGGACATACACCAGTACAAGTATTTGTAGGAGCAATAATTGGAGTAATTGTAGGAGTAATTGTTTAAAATGGAGCAAGAAAAAAGTAGTGGAAGGCTTGGAAAATTAGCTGAAAGAAGAAATAATGTTGAAAAATTATATTATGAAGAAGGACAAGAGATAAGTAAAATTGCAAAAGCATTAAATTCTAATAAAACGCAAATTAAGCAAGATATTAAAGCAATAAGAGATAAAAAAAGCGATAATGATGAATGTATGCAAATAGGCTCAGAAATATATTTTTATAAAAACAATAGATTTAATTTTAATTCTCAAGAAGAAAATATTATGCAAAGAAAATTAGATTTATATATTGCCCATTGTGAAAAAGAATTAAAAAATCATACATTAAAAATAGGTGAAATGCCAAAGATTAATCAGGCAAGAATGATAACATTAATATATCAACATTTTGTATTTTATATACGAGCGTGTATAAAATTTGGAATGATAGAAGAAGCAAAAAAAGCAGTAGACAATTGTAAAGGAGCTACTGAAAAACAAACAAATGAATTAGAAACCTTAAGCCAAGAAATAGAAATAGCTCAAAAAAAATATATGAAAAAAAATAACAACAAAGAAAAAGAAATTTAAAATTTAAAGGGGGATTAATCATGACAGATATTGAAATAGCAAGAAACACAAAACTAGAAAAAATAGTTGATATTGCAAAAAAAGTAGGAATTGATGAAGACGACATAGAGCAATACGGAAAATACAAAGCAAAAATATCTGATGAAGTTTATAAAAAATTAAAAAACAAAAAAGACGGAAAATTAATTTTAGTAACAGCAATTAGTCCAACACCATTAGGAGAAGGAAAAACTACAATTTCTATAGCAGTTGCAGATGGCTTAAGAAAAATAGGAAAAAATTCAATACTTGCCTTAAGAGAACCTTCTTTAGGACCTGTATTTGGAATTAAAGGTGGAGCAGCAGGTGGAGGAAGAGTACAAGTTGCTCCAATGGAAGACATAAACTTGCATTTTACAGGAGATATCCATGCAATGACTGCAGCAAACAACTTACTTTCAAGTTTAATTGATAACCATATTTATTTTGGAAATGAACTAGGATTTGAAAAAGTAGTATGGAAAAGATGTCTAGACTTAAATGATAGACAATTAAGACAAGTAGAAACAGGATTATCTGGAGAAAAAAATATAGTTCCAAGAAATGATAAATTTGATATTACAGTTGCATCAGAAATTATGGCAATAGTATGTTTATCAAAAAATATGGAAGATTTAAAAGAAAGACTAGGAAATATTCTAATTGGATATAATAAAAAACAAGAACCTATATATGCCAAACAATTAAATGCTCGGAGGAGCAATGGCAGTTTTATTAAAAGATGCACTTAAACCAAACTTAGTACAAACATTAGAACATACACCAGCAATTATTCATGGAGGACCATTTGCCAATATTGCACATGGATGTAATAGCATAATTGCGACAAAACTAGCATTAAAACTAGGTGACTATGTAATAACAGAAGCAGGATTTGGTGCAGACTTAGGAGCAGAAAAATTCTTAGATATAAAATGCAGAAAAGCAGAAATAAAACCAGATGCAGTAGTTTTAGTTGCAACTATTAAAGCAATAAAATATCATGGTGGAGTAGAAAAAGAAAAAATACAAGAAGAAAATATAGAAGGAATAGAAAAAGGAATAGACAATTTATATAGACATATAGACAACTTAAAAAATAAATTTGGATTAAATGTAATAGTAGCCTTAAACCGTTATTTGCAAGACACAGATAAAGAAATAGAATTTTTAAGAGCAAAATTAGAAGAAAAAGGTGTTGAACTAAGCCTAGTAGAAGGATGGGCAAAAGGTGGAGAAGGAGCAATAGATATAGCAGAAAAACTAGTAAACTTAACAAACAAAGAAGAAAACTTTAAATATATATATGATTTAAAAGATTCAATCCAAACAAAAATAGAAAAAGTAGCAACCAAAATTTATGGAGCAAAAGGAGTAGAATTTTCAGAAGAAGCCAAAGAAGAAATGGAAAAAATAGAAAAACTAGGATATAATGAGTTTCCAGTATGCATTGCAAAAACACAATACTCTTTTTCAGATGACCCAAAAAATTTAGAATGTAAAAATGATTATAATATTACAATTCGCAGTTTAGAATTAAAAACAGGAGCAAGATTTGTCGTTGCTTTAGCCGGAACAATAATGACAATGCCAGGACTACCAAGAGTACCAGCAGCAGAAAGCATAGATATTGATGAAAATGGAGAAATTATAGGAATATTCTAAAGGAGAATTTTAAATATGAATGATAAAATAACAATTATAGGTGCAAAAGAACACAATCTAAAAAATATCGATTTAGAAATACCAAGAGATAAATTAGTTGTTATTACTGGACTTTCTGGATCTCGGAAAGTCTAGTTTAGCATTTGACACATTATATGCCGAAGGACAAAGAAGATATGTAGAAAGTCTATCTTCATATGCTAGACAATTCTTAGGACTAATGGAAAAACCAGAAGTAGAAAGAATTGATGGATTATCTCCAGCAATTTCAATTGACCAAAAAACAACTTCAAAAAATCCACGTTCAACAGTTGGAACAGTTACAGAAATTTATGATTATATTCGTTTACTATATGCAAGAATTGGTGTACCATATTGTCCAAATTGTCATACAAAAATTGAAAAACAAAGTATAGATCAAATTATAGATAATATTATGCAATTACCAGAAGGAACAAAAATACAAGTATTAGCACCAGTAGTAAGAGGTAGAAAAGGAGAATTTACAAAACAACTAGAAGGATATCAAAAAGAAGGATTTGTCAGAGTTAGAATAGATGGAGAAATTTATGAACTTGGAGAAGACGAAATCCAAATTGATAGAAAAAAGAAACACGAAGTAGAAATTGTAGTAGATAGATTAGTAATAAAACAAGACATAATTAGCAGGCTAACAGAATCAGTTGAAGTAGCACTAAAACATGCAGATAATATGGTTTTAATTGATATAGTAGGGCAAAAACCACTTTTATACAGTTGCAATTATGCTTGTCCAAAATGTGGATTTAGTTTTCCAGAATTAACTCCAAGAATGTTTTCTTTTAACAATCCTTTTGGAGCATGCCCAGAATGTACTGGAATAGGATATTTAATGAAAATGGATGAAGATTTAATTATTCCAGACAAAAACAAGACACTATATGATGGAGTAAAAGCATTTGGTGCAAGCACAATGAAAAAAGGAGACACTATGGCAAAAATGTACTTCGAAAGCATTGGAGAACATTATGGCATAGATATAAAAAACAAAAAAATAAAAGATTTGCCAAGATGGTTTTTAGAAAAAATATTATATGGTACAGGAGAAGAAAAAATTGATTTTCAATATGAATCATATGCAGGAGTAAGAAAATTTACAGCGCCTTTTGAAGGAGTTCTTCCTACTTTAGATAGACGTCACAACGAAACAAAATCACAAGGAATGAGAGATTTCTACGAAATGTATATGAGCAATTCACCTTGTCATTCATGTAATGGAGCAAGACTAAAACCAGAAATTTTGTCTATAAAAGTAGGAGACAAAAACATAAACGAATTAACAGAAATGTCAATAGATAAAATAAAAGACTACTTGCAAAATTTAAAATTAAATAAAACTCAAAGCATGATATCAGAATTAATTTTAAAAGAAATTAATCAAAGATTACAATTTTTAATGGATGTTGGATTAGAATATTTAACGTTATCAAGGAGTGCAGGAAGCCTATCAGGTGGAGAAGCACAAAGAATACGTTTAGCAACCCAAATTGGCTCTGGCTTAACAGGGGTACTATATATTTTAGATGAACCAAGCATAGGACTTCATCAAAGAGACAATGACAAACTATTGGCTACTCTAAAAAAACTAAGAGATTTAGGAAATACATTATTAGTAGTAGAACATGATGAAGATACCATGTATGCAGCAGACCAAGTAATTGACATTGGACCACGGAGCCCGGAGTTCATGGTGGACAAGTTATGGCACAGCGGAACCGCAGAAGAAATAAAACAAGTAAAAGAATCTATAACTGGTCAATATTTAAGTGGCAACAAAAAAATACCAGTACCAAAAAAGAGAAGAAAACACACAAAATCAAAAGTAATTGTAGTAGAAGGAGCAAAAGAAAACAACTTAAAAAATATAAGTGTTACGTTTCCATTGGGAGTATTCAACTGCGTAACAGGTGTTTCTGGCTCTCGGAAAATCTACTTTAGTAAACGAAGTATTATATAAAACAATTGCAAAAGAAATAAATGGTTCAAATGAAAAACCAGGAAAATGTAAAGGCGTAAAAGGAATAGAAAATATAGATAAAATTATAAACATTGATCAATCTCCAATTGGAAGAACGCCACGTTCTAATCCAGCAACATATACAGGAGTATTTGACTTTATTCGTGACATATTTGCAAGTACAGAAGAAGCCAAAATGCGTGGATATGAAAAAGGTAGATTTAGTTTTAATGTGGCAGGTGGAAGATGTGAAAGTTGCTCAGGAGACGGAGTTCACAAAATAGAAATGCACTTTTTACCAGATATATATGTGCCATGCGAGGTATGTAAAGGAAAACGTTACAATAGAGAAACCTTAGAAGTAAAATATAAAGGAAAAACAATAGCAGATGTTTTAGATATGACAGTAGAAGATGCTTTAAAATTTTTTGATAAAATACCAAAAATTAAGCAGAAAATACAAACTTTGTATGATGTAGGACTTCGGATATATTAAACTTCGGACAACCATCTACAACATTGTCTGGTCGGAGAAGCACAAAGAGTAAAACTTGCTACAGAATTGTCAAAAAAGGCAACAGGAAAAACCTTGTATATTTTAGACGAACCAACAACAGGTCTTCATATTGCAGATGTTCATAAATTGGTAGATATTTTACAAAGATTGGTAGATACAGGAAATACAATTATTGTTATTGAACATAATTTAGACTTGATAAAGACTTGTGATTATATTATTGATTTAGGACCAGAAGGCGGAGATAATGGAGGAGAAGTTATAGCGGTTGGAACACCAGAGCAAATTTGTAAAAATGAAAGAAGTTATACAGGGAAGTTTTTGAAGAAATATTTAGAATAACAATATTAATAAAAACCTCAAAAACAGTAAATACTAGCAAAAAGAAAGTGAGGTTTTTTATTATGTTTAATTTTAGAACAGATTTAGCATCTGAAAGAAAAGAAATCTATCAAAAAGCAAATAATTTAGAAGAAATAGACGGAATAGAAACAAATCAAGAAGAAATTGATGAAAATATAAAAGTAGAAAGAGTAAAAATAACAAATGAAAACGGAGAAAAGGCAATTGGAAAGCCAAAAGGAAATTATATTACAATAGATATAAAAAAATTAAAAATTGCGCAAGAAGAGGAAATAAATAAATCACAAGAAACACTTTCAAAAGAATTAAAAAAAATAATAGATGAACATGTAGATAGTCAAGGAGAAATATTAGTAGTAGGATTAGGAAACATTTATGTAACACCAGATGCTTTGCGGACCAAAAGTGATAAACGAAATAGAAGTAACAAGACACATTATGAAATACTTACCACAATATGTAGAAAAAGGAACAAGAATGGTAAGTGCTATTTCACCTCGGAGTTTTACGGTACAACTGGAATTGAAACAGTTGAAATTATAAAAGGAATTGTAGACAATATTCATCCAAAATTAATTATTGTAATAGATGCATTAGCATCTCGAAGTATAGAAAGAATTAGTAGTACAATTCAACTTTCAGATACAGGAATTGTCCCAGGTGCTGGAGTTGGAAATACAAGATCAGAAATTAGTCAAAATACATTAGGAATACCAGTAATCGCACTTCGGAATCCCAACAGTTGTAGAAACGGCAGTATTAGTAAATGATTGCTTAGATTTATTTATAAAAAAATTGCAAGACGAAGCAAAATCTAATGAGTATTTAAATAAATTGAAAGAAGAAGACAATTATGAAGAAATAAAAGAAGCGCTAGTTCCAAGTGATTATAATTTAATTGTTACTCCAAAAGAAATAGATGATTTAATCGAAAATATGAAAGAAATTGTTGCTCGGAGGAATTAATGGAGCCATGTAAAAAAAATGTAAAAGGATTTATGCAATCAAGAAGATAAAATTTTCTAAAAATTATTGCAAAAAATATATCATTAATATATAATCATATTATAAATAACCAAATAATAAAAGGAGGATAATTATGGAAGAGAAGGAAGAAAAAAAGGAAGTAGAGCAAGTAAAAGAGGAGAAGAAAGAAGAAGTTAAGAAAGAAGAAAAGAAAAAACCAGTAGAAGCAAAAAAAGACACAAAGAAAGTTGAAACAAAAAAGAAATTTGATAATCCAAAAGGAAATGACAAAAAAACAAATATAGCGATGATAGTAGCTGCTATTATTGCAATTGTTGTTGTAGCAATAGTAGTATATATGCTTTTCATGGTAGATTCTCCAAAAAAAGCAGTAAACGATATGTTCAATGAAATTAAATCAGGAAAAAGTGCAGATGAAAACGTAACTGAATTATTTAAAAAAGAAAATTTTGATGAAGAAACTCGGAAAAGCAATTTTTGAAAATTTAAGTTGGAAAATTTTAAGCCAAAAAGAAGAAGGAGATACAGCAACATTAGAAGTTGAAGTAACTAACAAAGACTTTGGAAAAATAATAGAGAACTTTAAAGAAAAAATAGTTAAAGTAGCATTTAGCGGAGAATCAATTGACGAAGCAAAAACACAAGAATATTTGTTAGAAGAAATCAATAATGCTGAAATCGAAAATGTAACAAATACACATACTATCACAGTAGAAAAAGTAGATGGAAAATGGCAAGTATCAAATACAAATGATATTTCAAATATGTTATTACCAGGATTTAGTGAAGCAATAAACTCATTATATTAAAAAGAAATCCCATATACAGAAAATTAAGAAGGTTCTGTATGTGGGACTTTTTGTTTGGAATTTTTGCAATTATTTTTATATACATTGCAAATATTACAATCTGTGCATAAATCAATTCTATTTTCAAATACTAATTGCAGAGTAGTAACAAATTCATCCATAAAATCATCAACTAAGTGAATATATATTTTTTTAGGAAGCAAATGAAGGAGAGTATTCAATATATAATCATTAGAAGAAAAAGTAATATCACTTAAAATTTTATTATCAAAAATATCATCTGTTATCATAATCAAGTTTTTGTTTTCATCAAGCAATATAGAATCAGTTTTAGAAAAAATGATGTGAACTATATTACATCCATAATCTTGAGAATTAATGTACAATTTTAAAAGAGAAATAAATTCTAAATATTCTTTTTCTATTACAAAACTATTTACAGCTTCATTTACTACATCATCTAAAATTGATAAATATTCTTTTAATCTAAAATTTATAAAACCATTCAAGATAATAGATTTATTAATAGATATAAAATCATAAAAAATATTGTGCAACAACTTGAATTTTTTGTCAAAAAGATTTGTGAAATCATCTGCCATAATGTCAAAACAAATATCAATTATTTCTTCTCTTTCGTTAAAATCAAAATAAAAATAGTTTTTAAGTAAAATTCTTCTTAAAAAAGTTTCTTCAACTTCGTCAATTACGAGGTAAGATAAAATATTTGATATTTCTGATAAAAAAAGAGGTTCATCATTTCCTAAATAATGAATTATGATATTTTTGTAAAGTTTAAATTGGTTTTCCGAAAAATAGATGTTTTTTAAATCTGTATTTTTTAATTCATTTAGTAGATAATTTAGTAAATCAGAATCATTTGTCTTAATACATAGTGATTTCATAAAAAATTCCCCTTTCCAATAAAACTAGTATCTACTAAATTTAAAAAACTTATACATTATGATATGCACATGAAAAAAATTTGCCAATATAGGGACAAAGCGTTTTGAAAAAATTTTTCAAAACGCTTTGGAATTTAATAATAAATCATATAATTTATATCTGGAAAAACACAATCTTTTTTAGAAATATCCTCTAAAAAGTCTTTGTCAATTTTATCTTCTTTTATTTGATAATATAACTTTGTAAATCGGCCAATATGATCTTTAATTCTCTTTTTAGCATAATCAACCATAGTACCATTTGTGATAATAAATAGCCAATCACTACTTTGGGCAAGTAATAACTCCCTTGCACATTGATTTAATGCATCTTTTTTTATACCATCTTTTTCATTTGGATAAAGGTAAGCAAGTTCACACATTCTATCTCCTGCAACATGTAAATGTCTATGAACATAATCATTTGTAGGATTTAACCATACTTCGCTGTAGCCATTTGCACCCCAACTAGAACGACAAGGAGAAGAAACTTGCATATTTGGATGTTTATCAATATATTCAGATGGAGTAATTAATTCAAAATTGCAATCATCATAATAGATTTTCTTAAATAAAATGTATAACCAGTAAGGACCTTCGTACCACCAATGACCATAAAGTTCTGCATCATATGGGCAAAGTATAATAGGTTTAGTATCCATGAAATTTGATAGATTAGCAATTTGTGCATTTCTACAATCTAAGAAATGACCAGCTTGTTTTTCTGCAGAATCCATTGCCCATCTTGGGTTATAATAATCTTTAAAATCAGAATCTCCTGTAATTCTGTAATATTTTATTCCTGTATGAACTCTAGCACCATTGTGTGCAATATATGGTTTAATATAATCATAGTCAACATCATAACCAATATCGCGATAAAACTCTCTGTAATTGTAATCACCAGGGTAACCATTTATAGAACTCCAAACTTGCCTAGAAGATTCAATATCTCTACCAAATGCAACAACCCCTTCTGGCGAAACAATTGGTGCAAAAGTACCATAAATAGGAGTTGGGTCTGCATATAAAATACCATGTGATTCAGTAATAATATATTCAATTCCAAATTCTTTTAAATATTTGTCAGCTTCTGGTACATAACCACATTCAGGAAGCCAAATACCACGAGGTTTTCTTCCAAAATATCTTTCATATGTTTGAACACCAACAGCAATTTGAGCTTTTACAGTTTTTTCATTTACATATAGAATAGGAAAATAGCCATGTGTTGCACCACAAGTAATAATTTCCAAAACACCTATATCTTGAAAATGCTTAAAAGCCTGAATTAAATTGCAGTGATAAACTTCTTTAAATAAATATAAATCATTAGAATAACGATCATAATAATATTTTGACAATTTGTTTAATCTTTCATCATATGCAGTTCTTTTTATTTCTTTCTCAGACAATTCTATTAATTGTTTTAAATAGCGAATATACTTTTCTTGTAATAATTTATTGTCTAACATGGAAAGTAGAGGAGGGGTCATAGACATTGTAATTCTAAAATTGACACCTTCCTCAACTAATTTTTGAAAGTTTGTTAATAGTGGAATATAAGTTTCTGAAATTGCTTCATATAACCAAGACTCTTCTAAATAATCATCACTTTCTGGATGATGGATAAATGGAAGATGAGCATGAAGTACAAAACTTACATATCCTTTTTTTTCTTGCATGTTTATTCTCCTTTGTTTATTAAAATCTGTTGAAGGTGTTTTCCTTCAACAGATAATACTATTTTATCTAAATTTTGATGAAAAACTATTAGAAGAAGGATTACCACGAGATGATGGATTAGTTGTGTCATAAAATTCTTCTATATTTTCATTTTGATATATTGCTTTATATAAATCATAAATATTATATATTTTTCCCATATTTCTAATAAAAGATATAGAATTAATATTCTTTGTTGATAGCTTACCTGTTTTTACATTTCTAAAATAAACCATTTTTTGATTTTTATCAAATAAAATTCTATCATTTGGAGATTCAATTTCATTTGATGTTGCAACATAAATATAATCTGTATTTATTTGCTCGGTTTTATAAATTGGACGTCTACCAAGTTCTATTTTGTAATCACATTTACTATCTGCTACATGTAAATACCAACTATTAGCAAAATCGTTAATTTCGACTTCAAAACTATAATTTAATGTATTATTGTGAATAATTAATATCGGTCTTGTATTTTCAAAGAAATTATCTCCATATTTTTTTTGAAAGTTTTTTCGATCAATATCTGATATGTCCCAATAAATAAATAAATTGGTAGGAGTTTGTGCCAAAACTTTTACAACTGTTTGATTGTAGCGATAAGGTAAATCGTAATATTCAACAACTTCTATTTTTTTATTAGTAGATTTCTTTTTTGTAGGTTCTTTTTTAGTAGTTACCTTTTTAGGTTTGGATGCTTTCTTTTCTACAGTTTTTTTAGAAGTTTCTTTTGTAGCTGTTTTTTTGCTGGTAGTAGCCTTTTTTGTAGTAGTTTTTTTGCTATCAGTAGCCTTTTTTGTAGTTGCTTTTTTAGCAGTTGATTTTGCTACTTTTTCTGTTTTAGTAGATGCTTTTTTACTAGTAGCTTTTTTTTCAACCGCTTTTGAAACTGCCTTTTTTGAAACTTTTTCTTCATTTTCTAGTTCTTTTGATTCTTTTGTTTTTCTTGGCATTTTATTCCTCCTATGTAAATCTCTTTACTTTCTATAATATATTATACTAAAAAAAGAAGAAATTCAAGTAAATTTGATAAAGTTTTTAATTTTATGATAAATTTTAAAAAGTTTCCCCATTTTTTTTTGAGGAAATAAAAAGAAAAAATAATTGAAAAATTAAAAATGAGTTATCCACATT
>CANQHU010000030.1 GCA_947623945.1 uncultured Clostridia bacterium
ACACAACCTAAAGTCCCACAATTAAATACTTTATACAAGAGCCTCTTAATTGGGGAGGGGGAGACTATACCTTAATTTTACAATAAATTAAGAAAAAGAGCAATAGATTTGATAAAAAAAACAAAAGGAGACAAAATTGAAGTGAGAGGAAAAAATAGAAAACCCATAGCAAGTTGTTTAAAGTTACCGCAATTTACTACTATGAATGTTATAGATGGTCAGGCTGGTCTAATAGTTTATGCCAGTCTGATTTTCTACAGCCTAACCATCGATAACATACTAAACATAATAGTGTTATTAATCTTAGCAGGAGTATCAATTGCAACGTTAACAGGAGATAATGGGATATTAACAAAGGCGCAAACCGCAAAAGAGAAAAGTGAAACAGCAGAAAAAGAAGAAACACAAAAGTTGCTACAAGCAGAAGCAAATATGAACTTTGAAGAAACAGAATATAATGGAGTAATAATCCCAGCAGGAATGGCACCAACTAAAAAAGAAGGAGAAAGCACAGTTGCTGAAGGGCTAGTTGCAGTGGATAAAAATGGAAATGAGTGGGTATGGATTGAAGTACCAAAATCAGAAATGCCAGCAGATTTAACATTTACGAATGAAACAGGTTACTCTACTGAGGATGAAGTAAATTGTACAGCCATAACAACGGCATTAAAAGAATATGCAAAATCATATACAGAAGGAAAAAAAGGACAAGGATGTAATTGGACAGATGAATGGTATGCAGATAAAGGAGTAAATGATATAGTAACAGAAAACACAGCAACACCAGAACAACAAGAATTAAAAACAGGATGTGGATTAACATTAAATGAATATAAAGAAACATATCAAAAAATGATAAAGAGTGTATATAAAAATGGAGGATTTTGGATAGGAAGATATGAAGCAGGAATAGAAGGAACAACAGGAACAGACGAAGCAAGTTTAAAATTAGGAAGAACAAGTTCAAGTGCAAGAATAGATATTGAAACTTCACCAAAAGCCATAAGTCAAAAAGATGCAATACCATATAACTATGTAAGATGTAGTGAAGCACAAAAATTAGCAAATGAAATGGCACCAGATAGTAGCAAAACGAGTAGTTTAATGTTTGGAATACAATGGGATTTAGTATGTAAGTACTTAGAAGTAAAAAGTGATTTAAATGAAACAGATATTAATACAGATAGTCAAAAATGGGGAAATTATTATAATGTAGAGATACCAATTACAAGTAGTAATGCAAAAAGTGCATATTTGCATTATAATAATAGTGACAAAAATTATTATTTTTCAAATAAATGGACAAAAATGACAGAAGCAACGAAACAAGCAATTACGGATGACACAGTAGAAAATCCTATTTTATTATCTACAGGAGCATCAGAAAAAACGAAAATATTAAATATATATGATTTAGCAGGAAATGAATATGAATTGACCTTGGAACATGCAACTACGTCTGCTATCAATCCTGGTTGCTCGAGGGGAGCTTGTTACAGCCGTGACAGTGTTACAAACCCAAGTTCTTATCGTAGCGAGGTCGATGCAAACGGTGCTTTCTCGAGTGATTCATTCCGCCCCGTTTTATATTGAATTTGTTTAAAAAGTCAAGTTATGCAAACAAAAGAAACTAAAAAATCACTCAAAATACTAGTAAAAAGTACTAAAATGAGATAAAGAAAGCGTAGAAAATGCTAGTAGTTGGAGTGATTTTTGCCTTTTTTATTTTTATTATAATCCTGCTGTTATACGCACTGCGAAGAATGTCGAAAATTGCGATGAAAAAAGTACTAAAAGGTATTGCAAAATTTGTAAAAACGTGGTTTAATATCAAGGTAGCAATTTTAAAACAAATTGCTCAAAAAGCAACTTTGCAATAACAAAATGTTTATTTCAAATATTTAATTTTTATAAAAATCTTAATTAATTTCAAAAATTAGATCTAGAAAATCCAATTAATTAAACAAAAAAATCTATAAGATAAGAAAGGAGGTTTATTTTTCACAAATAAAAGTTTATAGTAAAAATATACTATTAAGTATTGCAAAGTTCAAAAAAATTTAGTATAATAAAGGAGGAATCATTATAGAAAGAAAAACAGAAAAATTACCATTAACATCTGATATAGTATTTAAAAGGGTATTTGCAAAGGAAGGAAATGAAGACATACTAAAATCATTATTAGAAGCAATTTTAGAAATACCCATTGAAAAAGTAACAGTAAAAAATCCAGAATTAATACCAGACTTATATGATATCAAATCAGGAGTATTAGACATCAAAGTACAAATAAACGCAGATATAATTTGCAATATAGAAATGCAGGTAAAAGATGAAAACAATATGGATTTAAGAAGTACATTTTATATGTCAAGAATATTATCAGATGAAATAAAAAAAGGTGAAGATTATAGAAAAGTAAAAGACACAATAGTAATAAACCTAATGAACTTTGAATATTACAAAAGGAATAGCTACCATAACATAGCGCATATGAAATTTGAAGAAACAAAAAAGAATGAATATGTAGAAATGGGCTATAAAAAAGAAGACAAAATAGCAAGCAAAGGGATAGAATTGCATTTTATTGAAATACCGAAGTTTGAAAAGAAAAATCCAGAAGCAAAAACCAAACTAGAAAAATGGTTATGGTTAATAGCTGGAAGGGAGGATAAATTAGAAATGGCGAAGGAAGAAGATAAAGAAATAAAAAAGACCATAGAGATAATAGACCAAATGAGCATGGACGAAAAGGAATGGGAGCTTTATAATTCGAGACAAATGGCCATACTAGATTACAATACCGGTATGAGAAATGCAAGAGACGAAGGAGAGGCAATTGGACTATCCAAAGGCAAAAAAGAAGAACAGCGTAAAATTGCAAAAAATCTTTTAAAATTAGGAATGGATTCAGAAGACATAAAGAAGGCAACAGGGCTAACACGGAGAAGAATTAGAAAAACTTCAAAAAGAAATAACAACTAAAAAATAATTGCAAACAAACATAAAAAAATCTTAAGTAATAATCTATTATTACTTAGGATTTTTTGTTGAAACAAATATATCATAGCATATTGACATAAAAATAAAAAATTAAATAAAATAATTAAGAAAAATAAAAGTGAAAGTGGACTCTATCAAAGACTTTTATTATCGGATGGAAAGGCAAATAAAGAAAAAGTTTTACAATTAGCAAAAAAAGGACAAGTGATAGAAAAGCCAAAAGACATCATAAAAGATCCGTATGTATTTGAATTTTTGGGTGTAAAAGAAGAAAAACCATTATTAGAAAAAGATTTAGAATATAAGTTAATTAGACAATTAGAAGATTTCTTATTGGAATTAGGAAAAGGATTTATGTTTGTAGGCTCACAGCAAAGAATAACAATAGATAATACTCATTATTATGTGGATATGGTCTTTTATAATAAAATTTTGAAATGTTATGTTTTAATTGACTTAAAAATGGGAAAATTAAAACCAGAAAATATGGGACAAATGAATATGTATCTTAATTATTATGAAACAGAAGTTAATGATATAGATGACAATAAGCCTATTGGAATAATATTATGTGCAAAAAAAGATAATGTAGTTGCTGAATATAGTTTAGGGGGAATTAATAACAATTTATTTGCATCAAATTATACATATTATATGCCAGACAAAGAAGAATTAATTGCACAAGTTGAAAAAGTTATAAATGAAAATGAAGAAGAAACAAAAAAATAAGATTTATATTAAATTATCCAGACGTCTGGATGATTAGAAATTCCAGATGTGTTTGGAAATTTACGACACTGTTACAAATTTTTTATTTTTCAAAAATGTTGCAAAAAAAAACAAAGTATAGTAAAATAAACTTGCAACAAAAAAAGAGGTAAAAAATTAATGGAACAAAATATAGAAAAACTAGCAAAAGAAGTAGAGCAAGAAATAAAGCCAATATTTGAAGAAGTAGAAAAAATATGTGAAACAAATAGCAAAAAAGTATTAAAAGCATTCCAAGAATGTAAATTGCAAGAAGCACATTTAAACTCTGCAACAGGATATGGAATTGACGAGCCAGGAAGAAACAAAATAGAAGAAATTTATAGTAATATCTTTAAATCAGAAGATAGTTTAGTAAGAGCACAACTTATATCTGGAACACATGCTTTAGCAATTACATTATCAGCAATTCTTCGCCCAAATGACACAATGCTTAGTATTACAGGGGAACCATACGACACTTTACAAACAGTAATTGGAATTGGGAAAGAAGAAAGCAAAAGCTCATTAAAAGCATTTGGAATCAAATATGAACAAATAGACTTAATAGAAAACGAATTTAATCTTTCAAAAATACAAGAAAGACTATCAAAGCATGATATAAAACTTATAGAAATTCAAAGGTCAAGAGGATATTCTACCAGAAAAAGTCTAACAATAGAACAAATAGAAGAAGCAATAAAATCAATTAGAAAAATAGATAAAGAAGTAATAATTATGGTAGATAATTGTTATGGAGAATTTGTACAAGAAAAAGAGCCAATTGAAATAGGAGCAGACATAGCAGTTCGGTTCATTAATGAAAAACTTAGGAGCAGGAATTGCAACATCAGGAGCTTATATAGTTGGAAGAAAAGACTTAATAAATTTATGTGCTGAAAGATTAACATCACCAGGAATTGGAAAAGAAATAGGACCATCATTAAACCAAAATACATTATTTTTAAAAGGATTATTCTTTGCACCAAGTGTTGTAGCAAGCAGTGTAAAAACAGCAATATTTGCAAGCAGAATATTAGAAAAATTAGGATACAAAGTAGAACCAAAATTCAACGAAAAAAGAGCGGACATAGTACAAACAATTCACCTAAACGAAGAAGAAAAATTAGTAAAATTTTGTCAAGGAATACAAAGCGGCTCACCAATTGATTCAGATGTTGTTCCTTATCCAGGAGAAATGGGTGGATATGATGATAAAGTAATCATGGCAGCAGGAACATTTACACAAGGTTCAACAATAGAACTTAGTTGTGATGGACCATTAAGAAAACCATATATTGCATATTTACAAGGTGGACTTACATATGAATATGGAAAATTGGGTATATTAAAAGCAATAAAATATATACAAATGTAAAAAAGGAAGGGAGAGAAAAAATGGTAGTAGTTAGCATTTTATCAGTTTTAATATTGTTAATCATCGCAATATTAATTGTAGGAGGAAGTAGCCAAAGGAGGGCATACCGTAGGCAAGAAAAGGAAAGAAGACAGGCAGAAAAAAATGCCAAAAAGCAAATGAAAAGCAAAACAAAGAAAAAGAAAGAAGATTATGTTGATATTTTAAATAGAGCATATAGTGAAGATAGCAGAACAACAGAAGAAAAGAAAAACGATATACTAAAAGAGCAAATGGAAAAAGAATCATATGCTAAAGAAAACTTAGACGAAGAAGAACAATTAGAAGATGAAGAATTCTTAGATGATGATTTAGGCTTAGGTGATGATGAATTTTTAGATGAAGAAGACGACGATGATTTAAGTTTAGATGATGAAGATTTATTAGATGAAGAAGACTATGATGACGAAGAAGACGATTTAAGTTTAGAAGACGAAGACTTATTAAGTGAAGAAGATACAAAAATTGATGATCAATTAGACCAATATATTAAAGAAGCACAAGCAAACGATATAGGATATTTAAATGGCAATGATTCAGAAGAAGATGAAACACCTGATAATGAAGAGGAAGAAGAAACAGCAAAAATAGAAGAAAATACTGACAATGACTTCTTTATAATAGATGATGGAGAAGAAAACATTTTAAAAGAAGAACCAAAAAAAGAAACTGCCAAAAAAGAAACAACTAAAAAGAACAGTTCTTCAAAAGCCAAGACAAATTCCAAAACAAAATCAAAGGCCAATTCAAAAACAAATTCAAAATCATCTTCAAAAAGCAACACAAAAAAAGCGGCAAATAAAAAAGATAATAAAACAAAAAAATCTAATCGGAAAAAAGAAAGAGAATAAATGAAAGTAATTATAATTGGTGGAGGGCCATCTGGAATGATGGCAGCAATATCTGCAAGTACGCAGGGGCATAAAGTAATTTTATTAGAAAAAATGAATATGCTCGGTAAAAAATTATTAATAACAGGTAAAGGAAGATGTAATATTACATCTTCTTTAGGTATGGAGGAGTTTATTAAAAATACCCCAGGAAATGGAAAGTTCTTGTACAGTTCTTATAAAAATTTTACAAACCAAGACATTATACAATTTTTAAAAGAACAAGGGTTAGAAGTAAAAGAAGAAAGGGGAAATAGAATTTTCCCAGTAACCGATAAATCACAAGATGTACTAAACTGTTTTATAAAAAAATTAAAAGAACTAAAAGTAGAAATAATGTATAATACACAAGTAACAAAAATATTAACCAAAAAAGAACAAGATATAGTTAAAGTAGTAGGTGTGCAAACAAATAATGGAACAATACAAGCAGATAAAATAATTTTAGCAACAGGAGGAAAAAGTTATCCTCTAACAGGTTCTAACGGAGATGGATATAAATTAGCAAAGCAGTTAGGACACATAGTAAAAGAAATAAAACCATCTTTAGTACCTTTAGAATCATACCAAAAAGATGAGTGTAAATCTATGCAAGGATTAAGTTTAAAAAATGTAGCAATAAAATTAATAGATATAGAAACACGGAAAAAATATTTATGAAGACTTTGGAGAAATGTTATTTACACATTTTGGTGTTTCTGGACCAACAATTTTAAGTGCATCAGCACATTTAGTTCGTTACAAAAACATAGAAGAAAAATTAAAAAATAAAAAGATAAAATTAAACATCGACTTAAAACCAGCATTATCAGAAGAAAAGTTAGATGAAAGATTACTAAGAGATTTTGAAGAAGTAAAAAACAAGCAATTTAAAAATAGTTTAGATAAATTATTACTACAAGCAATAATACAGGTAGTAATCCAAAAAAGTGGAATTAATGAAAATAGAAAAGTAAATGAAATTACCAAAGAAGAAAGAAAAAAATTAGTAAAAATTTTAAAAAATTTTGAAATAGAAATAAAAGGATTTAGACCAATAGAAGAAGCAATTATTACAAGTGGAGGAATTTGCATAAAAGAAATTAATCCGAAAACAATGCAATCAAAAAAAATAAAAGGTCTATATTTTGCAGGAGAAATAATAGATGTAGATGCCTATACAGGAGGATTTAATTTGCAAATAGCCTATTCTACAGGTTATACTGCTGGAATGTTACAAGAAGGAAATTAAAAAAGGAGGGAAAATAGAGTTGGAGTTTACAACAATAAAAGAAGAAGTTAAAGCAGAAATTACAGAGAAAAAATCTAAATTTATTGCTCATCTATTTCCCGTAGAAAATTTAGAAGAAGCAGAGGAAAAAATAAAAGAAATAAAAAAGGAACATCATATGGCAAGACATAATTGTATAGCATATCGAGTAATTGAAGAAAACACAATCATAGAAAGATCAAATGATGATGGAGAGCCTTCACGGAACAGCAGGGGCACCTATGCTAAATATTTTACAAAAAAATAATCTTGTTAATATATTAGTTATTGTAACTAGGTATTTTGGAGGAATTTTGCTAGGAACTGGCGGATTAGTTAGATGTTATACAGGCTCACTTCAAAAAGCCTTAGAAAATAGCAAAAAGATACAAAAATATCAAGGAACCGAAATGTTAATAAAATTAGAATATAACGAATATAGCAATTTTCAGCACTATTGCAAGGAAAATAGCATTTTAATAACAAATGTAGAATATAATGAATTAATTATATGTAAAATAGAGTTAGAAGAAGAAAAAAAAGAAAAATTAAAGAAAGATTTTGAAACAAAAACGATCATTTTAAAAGATGTAAAAGAATTAAGTAAAAAATACATAGTAAAAAGTATATGAAAATGGCACTTTCATAAAATTACTGGAAAATATTTCCAAAAAATATTGCTTTTTCTCGAATAAATTATTATAATAACAAATGTAAAATTTTTACAGTAAATTTAGGAGGGAAAAAAATGAAAGAAAAACTTAACGTTTTAATTGCTGATGATAATCAAGATTTTAGTGAAACACTACTTTCTTACATTAATCATCAAGAAGACATGGAGGTTATTGCCGTTGCAAAGGATGGAAACGAAGCGGTAGATATGATATTAAATGTACTGCCAGATGTTGTATTATTGGATGTAATTATGCCACATTTAGATGGACTAGGAGTATTAGAAAAAATAAATAAAATAAAACCAGAAAATAGACCAATTTGCATAATGCTATCAGCAGTAGGGCAAGACAAAATAACACAAAAAGCTATTCTAGCAGGAGCAGACTACTATGTAGTAAAACCATTTGATATTGAGGTTTTAATAAAAAGAATTAGAGAAATTAAATTCTTTAAACCAAATCAAGCAATAGCAAACTTTATGAATAAAGAGCCTAAACAAAAGTACATAGAATTAACAGAAAATGAATCCAAAAATGAAGATAACTTAGAGGCTTTAGTAACAAATATTATTCATGAAGTTGGTGTACCAGCACATATTAAAGGTTACCAATATTTAAGAGAAGCAATTATGATGGTAGTAAACGATATTGACGTTATAAATCAAATTACTAAAAGTTTATATCCAAAAATTGCACTTAAATATGGTACAACTCCATCAAGAGTTGAACGTGCAATTCGTCATGCAATAGAAGTTGCATGGCGGAAGAGGACAGCAAGAAGCAGTAGAAAGTATCTTTGGTTATACAATATCAGCAGCAAAAGGAAAGCCAACAAACTCAGAATTTATTGCAATGATAGCAGATAAATTAAGATTAGAATTAAAATCTGCATAAAACAAGTAATATCAATACTTACAGAGAATGCACAAGAAATTTATTTTGTTCGCTAGACAACTAAGTAAAAATATACTATACTATAAAGCATAGGAAATGAGAATAAGCAGAGTGTGTTGCCACCTTACATATAACACAGTTTAACTGTGAGAAAGCGAGGTGGTGCTATGGAAACAGTATTATTACAAATAATCTATCTACTATCCTTTGGATTAGTAGCGGTTACAATCATAGCTATTGCCTTGATTATTGCTTTGGTAATAATTATGTGCAAATAAAAAAATAACCATTCTGCTTTTGACGAAAGAATGGTTATTTAATCAAACTTTTGGCAACACACTTTGTGTTTCTCATTTCTTATCTATATTATACACGGATTATTTAATTTTGTCAAATAATAATTTTTCGAAACCATTGAAATTTTACGAAAAATTTCTTAAAATTAGACCAACAAATTCAAAATCGATTGCAATGATAGCAGACAAATTAAGATTAGAATTAAAAAGTGCTTAAACGCACTTTTTTTGTATAACCTTGAAAAAAATGGAAAAACTTTAAATATAAAAATGAAATTTTCAAGGGAGGTAACAATGGAAACAAGTAAAATGAAAAACATGGTAGTATTAAAAAACTTGCCATCTAACTTAGTGGAGGAAGCAATAGTAATATTAAAATCTAGCAAAAAAGTAAAAAAACTTGAAAAAATAGAAAAAAATAACAAAATAAAGCAAGAAGAACCAATTAAAAAAGAAAAGGACTACATTTTAAAAGAAGCAGAAATGTTAGTAACAAACTATATTTCAAAATTAGAAGATAAAAAAGAGCAAACAACCATAAAAACAATAAAAAACAGTAAAAAATATATGAGGTTAAAAAGATATGCGTATATATCAAGTATTATTATAATAATACAAGCATTTTTCCTAATTATAAAATAAGTCATAAAACCTTGTCCATAGACATATGTTGTTATTAAGTGAGAGGTGTTTTATGGAAAGAGTTATGAGTGTAGAAGAAAAAATAAGACGAGCTGAGGAAATTTATCAAAGGCGAAAACAAGGAGAAATTAAACAAACAGTCAATGTCAGTGTAAATAATAAAAAAGATATTAAATTATTAAAAAAAATAATAATACAAATGTTAATTTGCATTGTTATTTACTTGTGTATATATATGATACAAAACAGTGAATCTATCTTTTCACAGGATTTTATTAATAATGCAAACAAAATACTTTCATATGATACAAATTTTGCAGAATTATATGAAACAACCAAAAACTACATTTTAAATTTAATAGAACCTAAACAAGAAGAAAAATCCGAAATTATAGCAATTGGTGGAGCAGTTGAACAAGCAAGTAGTATATTAAAAAAAGAAAATGAAACTTTATCACAAGAAGAAATAGACATCCAAAACATAAAAAACACAACAACTTTTATAAAACCAATAGATGGAATTATTACATCTAAATATGGTTATAGAGAAGTCCAAGAAACAAGTAGCAATATTTCCAAAAATCATAATGGTACAGATATAGCAGCAAATTTAGGAACAAAGATAAAATCCGCAACTGATGGAGAAGTAGTTTTAGCTTCTTTAGACGAAGGTGGATATGGAAAATATATAAAAGTACAAATAGGAGAAGTAAGTATTATTTATGCACATTGCAATAATTTATTTGTAAAACAAGGAGATAAAATCACACAAGGTCAAGAAATCGCAGAAGTAGGGTCAACTGGAAATTCAACAGGTCCGCATTTACATTTTGAAATTAGAATTTCAGAAAAGGCAGTTGATCCTCAGACAATTTTAGAATTATAAAGGAGGAAATATGCGATTTAGAATTGATTTAAAAATATTTCTTTTTGGCATTTTGTTTTATTTTACAAAACAGATAGAAGTATATGCTATGATTATGTTTTTTGCCATTATTCACGAACTTGGACATTTACTAGCAGGCTTATTAGTAGGAATGAAACCGCAAAAAATGGAGATTGTACCATATGGTGTATCAATTTCATTTAAATCTATACCAGAAGATTATAATCGAAAAATAAAAAAAGGAAATCAACTTGAACTAAAAAAAATATTAGTAGCTTTAAGTCGGACCATTAACAAATACAATTATTATATTAATTGCAATGCAATTAAACTTAAATGTTTTTTACACATTAATGATAGTATATTCTAATTTGTTAATTATAATATTTAATTTGCTACCAATTTATCCTTTAGACGGGCGGAAGGGCTCTAAAAAGCCTTTTACATATATTGGTTGGTAGAAGTAAAGCAGAAAAATACATAAATAAAATATCATTTGTTAGTTTGCTAATATTAACATTTTTAGCAAGTGTTTTAATTTACAAAATGGAAAATATCGCTATATTTTTTATCATTTTGGTATTATGGGGAATTGTTATTAAAGAAGATATAATTTATAGAAAAAGAAATAAAATTTATAGTATCATAGAAAAAAATATATAAATTAAGATGGAAAAGTATTGAAATAAAATGAAATAAATAGTAAACTAATATTAGAAAAAATGATAGGAGAAAGTTCAAATGATAAAACAAAAATTAAAAAGTGTAAAAGGAATTACTTTGACTTCGTTAGCAATTGCAGTAATAGTATTGCTTACAATAACAGCTATAATAATTTATAATATTAAGGATAATTTGAAAGTAAAAAACTTACAACAATTACAAAGTGATATTGAAAATCTAAGAGATAAAGTATCAAATTATTATATGGAAAATGGCACAATTCCTGCCAAAAGCGAATATAGTAATACTAAAAATATCGAAACAATTAGTGAAGCAGTTGATACAGGTAAATTCTTGGTTTTAGATTTATCTGCAATTGAAAATTTAACTTTAAATTATGGAAAAGATTATGAAAATGTAAAAAAATTGTCTACTTTTCAATCTGGACAAGCATTGACAAGTCAAGAAATGCAAAATAATACAGATCTATATATTATTAATGAAACAAGCCATAATATATTCTATGTTAAAGGAATTGATATAGAAGGAGAAACTTATTACACTGATTATACAATAGATGATGTTGATAAAAAGGCAGTTGATTTAAGATATATTGAAGGGATTAAAATTCCAGATGGGTATTATTATGTAAGTGGCACAAAAGATACAGGGATAACTATAAAAAATAGTGATAATACAGAACGATACAAGTGGATTGTAGAAAATAATGAAATAACGGAAGTTCCTAGTGATGTAAATTTGGGGACAAATTATAGTTGGGATTTTATAGAAAGTGTTAATCATTATAAAGGATATTATAAAAACACAAGCAATAATAAAGTAATGTTTTTAGAAACAGATAATTGGAGCCCAATTTATGATAAGGAAGGTATATATATAGATAAAAATGGTGATACGGCTTCTATTCCAAAGAATTTTTATGTATCAACAACGCCTGGACAAAATACAATTAGTGAAGGTTTAGTTGCAAAAGATACTAATAATAATGAGTGGGTATGGGTGGAAGTGCCAAAATCAGAAATGCCAGCAGATTTAACATTTGCAAATGAAACAGGATATGCTGTTGAGGATGAAGTGAATTGTGCAGCTATAACAAAGACATTAAAAGCATATGCAGCACCATATACGGAAGGAAAAACAGGACAAGGATATAATTGGACAGATGAATGGTATCAAGAATGTGCATTAACATCAGATGAATATAAAGAGACATATCAAAAAATGATAAAGAGTGTATACAAAAATGGAGGATTTTGGATAGGAAGATATGAAGCAGGAATAAGAGGAACAACAGGAACAGAACAAGCAAATTTTAACTTAGCAAGAACAGCAAAAGAAAATCCTATAGATGCAACACAAGTAATAATACAAAAAGATGCAATACCATATAACTTTGTAACAACTAGTCAAGCAGAAACATTAGCCAAGGAATTGTCACCAGATAGTAGTAAAACAAGTAGTTTATTATTTGGAATACAATGGGACTTAGTATGTAAATTTTTAGAAGTAAGAGGAGGAGTACCTCAAGCAAATATTAATGAAGATAGCAAAACATGGGGAAATTATAGTAATGTAAATTTAGCAATAACAAGTGAAAAAGCAAAAAGCTACTCATATAATAATAAAATATGGAATAAAATATCAGGAGAAAAATTATCATATGACAATAATAGAGATTATACATTACTATCAACAGGAGCATCAGAAACAACTAAAAAGTTAAATATATATGATTTTGCAGGAAATGAATGGGAATGGACATTAGAACATGCAACCGAGGGCTCACGGTCCTTGTAGCGATAGAGGAGGCGGTTTCTACTTTGATGGTTCTGGATGTGCAGTTTCTGTACGCTTTGGCGATGGTGCGAATGTTTCTGTTAGCAATGCTTCGTTTCGCTCAGCTTTGTATTGAAATTGTTTAAAAAGTCAAGTTATGAAAATAAGAAAAAATAGAAAAAATCACTCAAAATACTAGTAAAAAGCACTAAAATGAGATAAAAAGTGCAGAAGTACAAGTATTTAGAGTGATTTTAATGTTGAAACAAATTCAAAAATAATATGAAAAAAAGTGATAAAAAAATATATAAGCAATGTAACCAAATTGTAACAATTTAGAAATATTTTTGTAATTTTACCAAAAAATTCATTGACATTTTGAGGTTTTCGTTATATTATATAAACATTAGAAAAAGAATTGAAATAGAATTCTGAGGAGGAAAAATATGGGAGAAGTAATTGTAATAACGTCAGGAAAAGGTGGAGTAGGAAAAACAACAACAACAGCAAATTTAGGATCTAGTTTAGCAGTAGAAGGAAAAAAAGTAGCGTTAATTGATACAGACATAGGGCTACGCAACTTAGACGTAGTTATGGGTTTAGAAAATAGAATAGTATATGATATTGTTGATGTTGTAGAAGAAAAATGTAAATTAAGACAAGCCTTAATAAAAGATAAAAGATTCAAAGAACTATATTTATTGCCAGCAGCACAAACAAGGGATAAAACAGCTGTTAATGAAGAGCAAATGAAAAATTTAGTGGAAAAATTAAAAGAAGAATTCGACTACATATTAATAGACTGTCCTGCTGGAATTGAGCAAGGGTTCAAAAATGCTATTGCCGGAGCAGATAGAGCAATTGTAGTAACAACAGCCGAAATCTCTGCAATCCGTGATGCAGATAGAATTATAGGATTATTAGAATCATCAGATATAAAAAATCCAGAACTAGTAATAAACAGAATTAGGCCTAACATGGTTAAAAAAGGAGAAATGATGGATGTAGATGACATTGTAGACTTGTTATCTATAGATCTAATTGGTGTAGTGCCAGATGATGAGTACATTATTACCCAAACTAACAAAGGAGAGCCAGTAATTCAAAACAAAAAAGCACCTTCTGGAAAGGCATATATCGAAATAGCAAAAAGAGTATTAGGAGAAAAAATAGAGGTAACTATACCAGGGCAAGAAAAAGGTTTTTGGGCAAAAGTAAAAAGATTATTTAAAAGACAATAGTATTACGGGGGTAAAAATAAACCATGTTTGAAAGTATAATAAATTTTTTTAAGAAAATTTCAAAAAAAGAAAAAAACACATCAAATAATTCCAAAGATACAGCAAAAGAAAGATTGCACTTAGTTTTAATGCAAGACAGAGCGAACGTTTCTGTAGACTTTCTAGAACTTATGAAACAAGAAATAATTGATGTAATAAAAAAATATATAGATATAGATGAAGGTGCCATTGATGTAAGACTTACCAATAAAGAAAATGAAGATGGCACAAATGGTGCACCAGCATTGTATGCAAATATACCGATTATAAACATAAAAAATGATACAAGAAAAATAGAAGGAAAAGAAGCAAAAAAAGAAGAAGAAAAAGCAAAAGAAATAAAAAAAGAAAGCGATGAAAAAGAGAAGACAACTGAAAAAGAAGAAATAAATGAAGAAAAAAGAGAAATAGAAGAAAATGCAGAAATTGTTATTGATGCAATTGATGCACAAGAAGAAAAAGAAGAACTTGTAGAAGAAAAAGACGATAAAAAAGAAAAAGAGAACGAAGAAGAAAAAAACAATGAAAAAGACACTGCAGAAAAAACATAAGAGAAAAAGAGTGGTTTAAAGTGAGAAAAAGAGAATTAAAAAATATAGAGTGGAGTATTTTAGTCATTGCAATTATTCTTTGCATAATAGGTCTAGTTGCATTGTTTTCTGCCACTCAAGAAAACGAATATGATGAATTTAATAAACAATGTATATGGTTTGTTGTTAGCATTATAATAATGATAGGAGTCATGTTAATAGACTATGAAACAATGGTAAAATTATCACCTATTTTTTATGGAGCATTTATTATATTGCTACTAGCAGTACTATTTACTAAACCAGTCAATGGAGCTACTAGTTGGTTTGACATTGGCTTTTTCTCTTTTCAACCAGGAGAGTTTGCAAAAATATTTGTTATTTTATTTTTAGCATACTCAATATCTAAAATACAATCAAAAGGAAAAAAAGAAATTAACAAAATTTTAAAATTGCTTATAATATTAGCAATTGTATTACTTCCAGTTCTATTAATTATAAAACAGCCAGATTTTGGTACAGCAGTAGCTTTTATAATGGCAACAGCATTTATGCTTATATCAGCTGGAATTGACAAAAAATATATAATAGGAACAATTCTTTTAATTGTAGTATCTGTTCCATTAATTTATAATTTTGTATTACCAGAACATGCCAAAAGTAGAATTGATATATTCTTACATCCAGAATCAGATCCACGTGGAGCGGGATATAATATTATACAGTCAAAACTTGCAATCGGAGCAGGTGGGCTAACAGGTATGGGAGTATTAAAAGGAAACCAAACACAACTCCGGATTTTTATATCCAAAAACAACAGACTTTATATTTGCTGTAATAGGAGAAGAAATGGGATTTATTATAGCAGGAGCAGTAATAATACTCTATGTGGTATTCATAACCAAATGTCTATATGTTGCAAAAACTGCCAAAGACGAAACAGGATCATTAATTGCATCAGGAATAACAGGAATATTTGTATTTCATATGATAGAAAATATAGGAATGGTAATGGGGTTACTTCCAATTACAGGAGTACCACTTCCATTTATAAGTTATGGAGGAAGTTCATTAATAACAAACTTTATATGTATAGCACTATTGTTAAACATTAGTAGTAAAAGACAAAAAACAATATTTGTAAAATAGGTGTTTTTTGGGACGGGGTAAAAAAACACCTTTTAGAGGATAGTATGTTTATAAAAAAATTAAAAATAGGAAATGTAGAATTAGAAAATAACTTAATATTAGCTCCAATGGCTGGTGTAACGAACCAGCCTTTTCGAATTATATGTAAAGAATTAGGAGCAGGTTTAGTATGCACAGAAATGGTAAGTTCAAGAGCAATTTTTCATGATGATACAAAAACAAAAACATTATTAAATGTTGATGGAGAAAAAAGACCAATTAGTATGCAAATTTTTGGAAGTGATGAAGAAAGTATATCTTATGCTACAAAATATGTAAGTAAAATAGCAGATATAGTAGATATTAATATGGGTTGTCCTGCTCCAAAAGTTGTAAAAAATGGAGATGGTAGTAAACTTTTATTAGATTTAGAAAAAGCAGAAAAAATTATAAAGGCGGTTGTAAAAAACTCTACTGTTCCAGTAACTTTAAAATATAGAAAAGGGTGGGATAAAGAAAATATAGTAGCAGTAGAACTTGCTAAAATTGCAGAAAAAAACGGAATTTCAGCAATTACAATACACGGGCGAACAAGGTCAGAATTTTATTTAGGTAAAGCAGATTTAGAAATAATAAAACAAGTAAAACAAGCAGTTAAAATTCCTGTAATTGGCAATGGTGATGTAGTAGATGAAGAATCAGCCCTAAAAATGTTTGAAGAAACTGGTGTAGATGGCATTATGATAGGAAGAGGAAGTTTTGGGAATCCATGGATTTTTAATAAAATTAAGTACTTTTTAGAAACAGGAAAAAAACTACCTGAAATAACAAACCAAGAAAAATTACAAATCATGAAAAAACATATAGATTTAGCAGTAGCACAAAAAGGAGAACAAGCAATAAAAGAACTAAGAAAGCACATTAGTTGGTATACCAAAAATTTAAAAAATTCTAGTGAATTTAGAAACCAAATAAATAAAATAGAAACAAAAGAAGAACTAAAAAATACTATAGAAGAATATTTCAAAACTCTTTAAAATACAATGGTAATGGATTTATTTTAAGGAGGTAGAACTTTGAAAAAGAAAACTATATTTATTTTGTTATTTATATTAATTACTATTGGAATTATTTTTTTCATTATTTTTAGAACAAATATGTCTAAAAATTCAAAAACTGGTAACAATACTAATAGTCAAGAAATCATAGATTATATTTTAAATATTAATTCTTATGAAACAGAAATACAAGTAGAAGTAAATAGCAACAAAAATACTAATAAATATAGAATAAAGGAAAACTATAAAAGCTCTAATGAATCTTCACAAGAAATACTAGAACCTAGTAACATTGCGGGAGTAAAAATCACAAAAAAAGATAATCAGTTAAAAATAGAAAACACAAGTTTAAAATTAAGTAATATATATGAAAATTATAAATATGTATCAGATAATAGTTTAGACTTGAGCAGTTTTATAAAGGATTATAAAGAGGATAAAAAGGCAAATTGGAAAGAAGAAAACAATCACATAATTATGCAGACAGAAAATAATGAAAAAGCAAAAAAGTTAATAATAGACAAAGAAACAAAAAAGCCAAAAGAATTGCAAATAGAGGATAGGAACAAAAAAACAATGGTTTACATATCATATAATGAGATAAATATAAGATAGATTATATTTAAAATAGCATGAAATGTACTTGACAATACAGCAATAATTAGGAGTGAATGATATGCAAATCAAAAGAGGAGATATGTTTTATGCAGATTTAAGTCCAGTAGTTGGTTCAGAACAAGGCGGTATTAGACCAGTTCTTATTATACAAAATGACTTAGGAAATAAATATAGTCCTACTGTAATTGCAGCAGCAATAACTTCTCAAACAGGGAAAAATAAATTGCCAACACATATAGAAATTGATTCTAATTCATGTGGATTAAAAAGTAATTCGGTAGTTCTTGCAGAACAAATAAGAACAATTGATAAAAGTAGACTAAAAGAAAGAATAGGTCATATTGATGATGAAAAAATAATAGATCAAGTAAATAATGCTTTAGGAATAAGTTTTGGACTAGGGGAATAAAAAGGTTGCAAATAAATTTTGCAACCTTTAAAATTATACTTTTAATTTTTTTATAATTTTTATTTCATTATAAAGATTATTTACAATATTTGTTCTTATTTCATAAGCATTTTTATATTGCTCATATATAGACATATAATTATCAAGTGTTTCGTGACCTTTTAATAATACTTTTATACCTTCTAAATAGTAATTTTTGTCTTTTTCTTTTTTAGCCTTTTCCATTTTGTCTTTATATTTTAATATATCTTTAAATCTTGATAATTCTGCTGAAATATCATCAATATATTTTTGAGTAGAATAAATTTCATATTCGATATCTTCAATTACTACTTTAAATAAGATTTTTACAATTGCAGGATTATTCTTTCCAAGATGAGTGTTCAAAGCGATTTGGCTAAGTGCATCCGATTTTTTTAATTCTTTACTTGGATAAGTGTTTTCAATTATAATTTTTAGCGCATCAGAAATACCAACATGGGATTTATATTGCCTTTTACTAACAATAGCATCATATTCATCAGCAACACGAATAATTTGACCTTCATAAGGAATATCTTTTTTGGTTAACCCTTGAGGATATCCTGTGCCATTTAATGCCTCATGATGATATAAAGCGCCGAGCAGCATAAGGCCTTAATTTTAAGTCTTTCATGCAGATATTATAGCCAATAGTAGTATGTGTTTTCATAATTTCATATTCTTCATCTGTAAGTTTTCCAGGCTTTTGAAGAATGCTAGGTGGAATAAAAAGTTTTCCAATATCATGCAAATATGCACAAATTGTACAATATTCTGTAAAACCTCTATCACAATGCAAATGTTCACAAAGCCTACAAGTTAGACTCGCAACATTTTCGCAATGTTTTCTTGTAAAGACATCTAAACTGTCTAACATATTTAATTGATAACGCATACTTTCATCTAAATTATAAGATTTTAAATTTCTATTATCATAAAAATCAATTTCGTTATTCATATTATTCTCCTTAATCTACTATAATTTTATCATAGCATGAAAGGAAAAAAACTGCAAGATATAAAATAAAATTAATTATAAAAAACGTTGAAAAATACTAGAATTTATGGTAATATAAGGAAAAGAAAAATAGATGGAGGAAAAAATATGTATAGGACTAAAACATGTGGAGAACTAACGTTAAAAAATACAGAAGAAACTGTAGAATTAGCAGGCTGGATTCAAAAAATTAGAAATTTAGGTGGAATGATATTTATAGATTTAAGAGATGAATTTGGAATTACGCAAATTGTTGTCCAAGATGAAAAATTGCAAGAACAAGTAAAAGAATTAAATACAGAAAGCTGTATCCACATTTTGCGGAAAAGTTGTGGAAAGAAGCAATAAAAATCCAAATATGAAAACAGGAGATATTGAAGTAATTGCAAGCAAAATAGAAATACTTGGAAAATGCAAAAATGTACTTCCATTTGAAATTAATACAAATCAAGAAGTAAGAGAAGATTTAAGATTAGAATACAGATTTTTGGATTTAAGAAATGAAAAATTGCACAATAATATTTTGCTTCGTTCAAAAATATTAAAAACCTTAAGAGATAGAATGGATGAACTAGGATTTACAGAAATTCAAACACCAATCTTAGCTAACTCTTCTCCAGAAGGAGCAAGAGATTATTTAGTGCCAAGTAGATTAAATCCAGGGGAATTTTATGCGCTTCCACAAGCACCTCAACAATTTAAACAATTGTTAATGGTAGCAGGATTCAATAAATATTATCAAATAGCACCTTGTTTTAGAGATGAAGATCCAAGAGCAGACCGTGCACCAGGGGAATTTTATCAATTAGACTTTGAAATGAGCTTCGCAACCCAAGAAGACGTATTTAAAGTAATAGAAGATGTTGTACCATATACATTTAAAAAATTTACAACTTGGGAAGTACAAGAAGGACCATTTGAAAAAATACCTTACAAAGAAGCAATGGAAAAATACGGAATTGATAAACCAGACTTAAGAAATCCATTAATTATTCAAGATGTAACAGAAATATTTAAAGATTCAGAATTCAAAGCATTTGAGAATAAAACTATAAAAGCAATTATTGTACCAAATGGAGCAGAACAAGGCAGAAAATTCTTTGACAAAATGACAGAATTTGCAACATCTGAAGAAGTAGGTGCAAAAGGCTTAGCGTGGGCAAAATATGAAGCAGCAGGAGAATTAACAGGAGGAATTTCTAAATTCATAACAGATGATATGAAAAAAATCTTAGAAGAACAATATGGATTAAATAAAAATTCTGCTATATTTTTCGTAGCAGATGAGTTTGAAAAAGCACAAAAAATAGCAGGTTTAGTTAGGATAGAATTAGGAAAAAGATTAGACTTAATAGAAAAAGGAGTTTATAAATTCTGCTTTATTGTAGACTTTCCTATGTATGAATTATCAGATGAAGGAAAAATAGATTTTTGCCATAATCCATTTTCTATGCCACAGGGAGGTTTAGAAGCACTTCAAAATAAAAATCCACTTGAAATCCTTGCATATCAATATGACTTAGTATGTAATGGATACGAAATGGCATCTGGAGCAGTAAGAAATCATAATCCAGAAATAATGGTAAAAGCATTTGAAATAGCAGGATATAAAGAAGAAGATGTAAAAAATAGATTTGGAGCATTATATAATGCTTTCCAATATGGTACACCACCACATGCAGGAGCAGCTCCAGGAGTAGATAGAATGATTATGCTAATTGCAGACTCACAAAATATCAGAGAAATCATAGCATTTCCAAAAAATAAAAGAGCAAGAGACTTACTTATGAATGCACCATCAAAAGTCACAAAAGAGCAATTAGATGATGTTCACATAGAGTTAAAAAAGGAATTTTAGGAATTATGAAAAAATATAAAATTGAAATAACAGTATTTTTATGTGGTGCACTTGGTATGGCATTAGAACTTGTAGCAGCAAGAGTATTATCACCATATGTAGGAAGTTCAAATTTAATATGGACAACTATTATTGGTGTAATGCTAACAAGTATGAGCATTGGCTATTGGATAGGTGGAAAATTAGCAGATAAAGATCCAAGTAGTAATAGACTATCAAATTTAATATTAATAGGTGCTATATTTACAAGTTTTATACCAATTTTAGAAACACTTTTAGTTAAGAAATTTTCTAGTATATCACAAAATTTAGTATTAATTGCATTTATAGCATCAGGCATCATTTTTGGACTACCAAGTTTTATTTTAGCAACAGTATCACCTTATGCAGTAAAATTAAAAGATAAAAAGCCAGAAGAAATTGGAAAATTATCTGGAAAAATATCATCATTATCAACTATAGGAAGTATTGTAGGGACTTTTGTATCAGGTTTTATATTAATACCAACTTTGGGTGTAAGAACTATCATTTTCAGTATTACAATAATTTTATTATTACTATCTATATTACTATTTGAAAATAAGTCCAAAAAATATTTTTTAATGATAACAATTTTAGGAATTAGCTTAATTGGAATTATTTTTTTAGGAAAAGTTGTATTTGATAGAGAAAATAAGGATATCATAGAAGATGTAGACTCTGAATATAGCAGAATTTGGGTAAAAAAAGTTGAAGGTGTTGGTATATCTTATAAAACTTTGCAAGTAGACACTGGTTTAGAATCATATATAAATCAAGAAACAGGAGAAATGGGTTCAAGATATTTATATTATTATGATTTATTTGATTATTTTCAAAAAGATGCAAAAGACGTGTTATTAATTGGTGGAGCAGCTTATACTTATCCAAATTATTATTTGAAAAAATATGAAGATAAAAAAATAGATGTTTCTGAAATTGATCCAAAAATGACAGAAATAGCAACAAGGCAATTTAATTTAGATATCAATAATCCAAGGTTAAGAGTATATCATCAAGACGGTAGAAGTTTTTTAAACTATAGTAAAAACAAGTATGACTGTATTTTAATTGATGCTTTTAAAGGATTAAATGCTCCTTTTGAACTTACAACATATGAGGCAATGGAAAATGCAAAAAATATTTTAAATGATAATGGAATTGTAATTACAAATATTATATCTTCAATAGATGGAGAAAAATCAGATTTTATTAAGTACGAATACAGTACATATAAAGCTGTATTTGATGATGTAAAGGTGTACCAAGTATTACCTCAAGTAGAACCAGAAAAAGAGCAAAATTTAATATTAGTAGGTATAAAAGGAAAATCAAATATAGATGAAGAAAAATATGAGCAATATCAAGAAATTTTGAACAATGAATTAACAAACTTTTCATCTGATAAAAAAATTGTAACAGATAATTATGCACCAATTGGAAATTAAAAATAAGGAAAATATTGAAAAAAACTTGTATAATAAAATTAAATATGATATAAATATGATATAAAAATAAAGCTATATTAGAAAGGCGGTATTTTTGTGGAAGAAGAAATATATAAAGATGCAAAGACAATTTTAATTGTTGATGATGAACCACCAATTGTAGATATATTAATTTATAATTTAAAAAAAGAAGGTTATAAAACAATAGAAGCATTTGATGGTATTAGTGCTATTAATATGGCATTAGAGCAAAAGCCAGATTTAATATTGTTAGATATAATGTTGCCAAAATTAGATGGACTATCTGTATGTAAAAGAATAAAAAATTCTTTAAATGTGCCAATTATTATGCTAACAGCAAAAGATGGTGAAATAGATAAAATTTTAGGACTAGAATTAGGTGCAGATGATTATATAACAAAACCATTTAGTGTAAGGGAACTTGTAGCAAGAGTTAAAGCAAATTTAAGAAAAGTAGATGTAACTTCTGAAGAAAAAATAATTGAACCAGATAACAAAAAAAGAGATAGCAAAATAGTTGTAGGCGAATTAGAGTTAGATTTAGATAAATTTGAAGTAAAAGTTAGAGGGCAAGTTATAGACTTAACATTAAGAGAATTTGAAGTTTTGAAATTTTTATCATCTCAACCAGGCCAAGTTGTAACAAGAGAAACTTTGTTAGAAAAGGTTTGGGGATATGAATATTTTGGCGATATTAGGACAGTTGATGTAACAGTTAGAAGAATAAGAGAAAAAATAGAAAGAGATACATCTATGCCAAAAATATTGATTACAAAAAGAGGCGTTGGCTACTACATTTCTACTAGATAATTTAAAAAATTATAAATGTTCAAATATGTAAAAGATGAATTGTAAAATATGATAACAATTTCATCTTTTTTTATATCTATTAAAATTTATGAAAAGTTAGTTCTTTGGTTAAGGAGTTTTGCTAAGAATTTTGTATTTTAACATATTAAAAAACAAAAGAGTTTTTTAGGAAAATGTTTTTTGAAAAAAATGTGACTGGTAAGTGAAAATGTCTCAAATTTTTTGAAAATGTTTTTTGAAAAAAAAAAGTTTCCCCATTTTTTTTTGAGGAAATAAAAAGAAAAAATAATTGAAAAATTAAAAATGAGTTATCCA
>CANQHU010000031.1 GCA_947623945.1 uncultured Clostridia bacterium
ATAATTGGCATACTAAACACCTCCATAAATATTATATACATATTTTATCAAAATATTGATATATAGTCAATATTTTTTAAGTAATTTTATTTTTAAAATTTATAAACGTAATTCCCAGTTACATTAAAATTACATTAAAAATTGCTTTCTGCATCTTGAAAGTGTTGATATTACTATAACTTCAAAAATATCAAACCGGAACTCGCCTCCAAAGTATTTTAAAATTCCACAGATTTTTATAACTGTCTAAGGCTTTTTGTTTCAATGGTTTCAACTGTTTTATAATTTTTTTTAGTTTTCTTCAATTTTCCAAAACTACATTAACATTTTTTGCAAATATTAACAAATAAGCACTTTTGGAATAATGGTTTTTATATAAAAAATTACTCCTCCAGTTCGAATACTTGGTTTTGAATTTATTATTTTTATGGAATATATAATATAATTTATTTGTAGAAATATATTGACATTTACAAACTTTTGTTCTGTAATATTTATACAATTTGTATAAATGGAAGTGATAGTAATGGATAAAAAATCTAATATTGCAACAATAGATAAAGATATAAATATAATACCTTACGATATAGAAGATATTAAAGAAAGAATATACACAGTAAGAGGAAAACAGGTTATGTTAGATAGTGATGTGGCCATATTATATCATTATGAAACTAGAAGAATAAATGAAGCAGTCAAAAGAAATATTGGACGTTTTCCAGAAGATTTTTGTTTTAAATTAACGAACGAAGAATATATCATATTGAAGTCGCAAATTGCGACTTCAAACATAGAAGAGAATGTACATACACGTGGGGGAAAGAAAAAAATACCATATGTATTTACTGAAAAGGGAATTATAATGCTTTCTGGTTTATTAAAAAATGATATAGCAGTAGAAGTAAGTATCAAAATTGTAGAAGCTTTTATTCAAATGAGAAATTTTATAAATAATAATAGAAATTTATTAGAACGTGTTATAAATATCGAAAATAATGTTGATAAAAAATTTAATGATTATGATAACAAATTTGAACAAATATTTAATGAACTACCAAAAGACATAGAATTTAAACAAAAAATATTTTTTAAGGGACAAATATGGGATAGCTATGAACTAATAATTGATATTATAAAAACAGCACAAAGTAAAATAGTAATAATAGATAATTATATAGATGATACTATTCTTAAAATGCTACAAAAGAAAAATAAAAATGTCCAAGTAATTATTTTAACTTCACAAAATTGTAATATAACAAAGAACTTTATCATTGCGGAGCATCATTCAAAGATTTAGGTAAAAAATGCTTTGGAATTAATAAGATAGAAGGAATAGAATTTATAGAAAATATAAATAAAATAATTAATTTCTGATACTAAAATTATATCTGAAAATATTAAAGCAGATGGATATTGTGCCTTGTAAGTATTGATACTACTCACTTTATAAAAATATAAAACCCGGAGTAAGTCTCCCAAAAAAATCGTAAAAACGTTGATATATCAATGATTTTACGGTTTTTTAATGCTTTTTGATTAAAAGTAAAAATCCAGTGTTTTCAGTACTTGCAGAAGTTAGAAAATTAATTATTCAATTTATATGTGACAAAAAATTACAAATATTATAAAATTTATAATGTTCGCTTGAAATTTAGTAAAATTTGTTATATAGTGTAAATTATAGAAAATGAGATAGCAGAAATGTTGGGCTGCCACTTTCAATACTTGATTTATTCAAGAGCAAGGAGGTGGTGTTTATGGTAGAATTTTTACTATTCCTAATATTAGGATTTATGTTTTCAATAACTATAAACGTAGCCTTATTGTGTATTATATACATAATGTGGACTAATAAACAATAAAAAACAACACATTCTGCTTTGGTCAGTGGAAATGTGTTGTTAAAACTATTTTATAGTGGTAACCACATTTTCTGTGGCTCTCATTTTCTATTTATATTATACAAAATTTATTTGAAAATGTCAAATATAATATTATACACATTGAAAAATCGTAAAAACGTTGATATATCAATATTTTTACGATTTTTATTTTTTAAATAATTACTTAAAATCTTATTTAGCTTCTTCTTTATTTAAAAACTTAAATAGAACAGCAGCTAATGCAGAACCTACAAGAGGAGCTACAATAAATACCCAAACTTGAGATAAAGCCTCTCCACCTACGAATAATGCAGGTGCTAGACTTCTTGCAGGATTTACAGAAGTACCAGTTAAAGGAATACCCATAATATGTACGAAAGCTAATGTTAAACCAATAACAATTCCTGCAACAGAAGATTTATTATCATCAGAAGTTACTCCTAAAATTGTGTAGATAAAAACAAAAGTAAGAACAACTTCAACAATAATTGCACCTACCATATTTAATCCAACACTTGATAATTCATTAAATCCATTTGCTCCTAAACCTTGAACAGCAACATCTAAGTTACTGCATACCATAACTAAGTATAAAATTGCAATACCAGCAATTGCTCCTAAAACTTGTGCTATTACATAACATACAAAATCCTTAACAGACATTTTTTTGTTAATTAGCATAGCTAAAGAAACAGCAGGATTAATATGACAACCAGAAATATTGCCTATAACATATGCCATAGCAACAATAGATAATCCAAATGCCAAAGCAATTCCTAAAGTACCTAAAACTCCACCTGCAATTGCTGCACTTCCGCAGCCAAATAAAACTAAAACTGCAGTTCCAATGAACTCACATAAATACTTTTTCATGTATTTACCTCCTTATAATTTATTTGAGTTTATTATAATTTTAATATATGAATATGTCAATAGAAAATAGAATTCAAAAATATAAAAAAAGAGATTTAAGTTATTACCTTAAATCTCTTTAAAAAATCTATATTCACTACCTGAAGTATCTTTTGCCCTATACACATAGCCATTATAAATACCGCCATTATCATCACCATTTAATCCAACATCTAACTTCATATTATACAAAAACTTTTGATTTAAATTATTGATAATATGAATTTTAAAAGATAAACTATAATTAATATCATCAATATTTACGTTTGCCTCTTGTAATACTTTACCATTAAAAGATACACTAGATGCTCCTTCTGATACAGAATAGTTTGTAACAATATTTTTGTTTAAATATCCTAAAGAAATTGGATTAGAACAATCTGTATAAAAAGTAGGATTGCTATAATCATTATTTTCATTTTCTTCATTAGTATTAACAATATTAAAATCAATACGATTATTTTTAGATTCCTTAAGCATCTTATATTTACCAAAATCTAAAGGATTTTTATAATTTAAAATTTTGGTTCCAATATCAGAATTAGCAGTAATGTTAATATCATCTATATATAATTGCTTTACAGTGTTCTCATTTGTTAACTCAGAAATAGAGCTAGTATTATCGATATAGATAGAAATATCTGTAAATTGATCAATACTCATATCCTGTAAAGAATGATTTTCAGAATTATCAATTGCATTTGCACTACTATATAATAATATCCTTTGAATATTAAAAATAGATTCTTCATTTTCATCTGCAATTTCTATCATTTCATTTGCAAAAGAATTTCTTTGAAAAATATTAGCAAATACAAAATGATAAAGTAAAATACAGGTAAAGAATAGAACAATAATTAATATAACAAATAATAGCCTTTCATTTCTAATTTTTATTTTTTTCATTAATTAACCTCCATATTTTAACGAAGTCTATTATATAAAGTTTGCATATAGTTAAATACTTTTGAGTACCAATCTGGATCAGAAGCATATCTTGTATTAACACCTCGTAAAGTAGGTCCATTATAAAACCAAGCTACAGCTGTTTCATTATCATAAATTTTTGTACCAGATGGATTTAAATAGTATTTTACTAAAGATTTAGCAACTGTTTCAATACCTTCTGCATAATCTTTAAATTCATAAGAAGAAGCATAAGGAGTAGAATCATAAGAACCATATCCAAATAAATTCTTCTTACTTTCAGCAATTTCAGAAGTTCCCCAATTACTTTCATGAATAGCAATAGATGCTAAGAAAATACCATTAATATTGTACTTCTTTTCTACATTGTAAAATGTAGTATAATTATCTTCAAAAATTTTGTTTTTATCATTTGGTAGATTTGTAAATATTTTCTTATAATCATTTAAACTTAAACCGCTTGTCCTATTTAATTCTATGTCGATATTTACTTTAATTAAAATTCTTTGAATTCTATTTTTTTCGACAATATTTGGAGTAGAATAAGCAGAAGTTAAATTAGATGTTTTAACATATCCTTCAATATTATCGTAAGAAACTTTACACCATTCTTCACTAGGTAATTCTAACAATTTAACATCTAAACTTTCCTTTACTTCAGCAACATCTTTAGAAGAAGTATCTGCTGTTTCTTTTAAATTTGCAGTTGATGAAAAATACATTGTATCTCCAATATGTACCTTATGTTTTGCTAAAAACTCAGATGTACCAATATCAATTACCTTAGAAACAGGCTCTACTAATTTTTCTTTATCCAAAATAATTTCTTCTACAAAATTGCCATTCTCATAAGTTTTTACGGCAGTTACATTTTCTTTTCCAATAGTTCCTTCACGCATAATTACTTCTTCACTTTTTGGAAGTGATGGATTATTATTATATTCAGTTTCAAATTCAATATCACGTTCCTCAGTTACTTGCTCTTTTACTCTATCCATATTAGCATTTTCAGAAATTATATTTTGAATGTTTAATCTATGGCGATTTAATTCATATTCAGATATTTCAGAAATTTCTTCTTCTTTTGCGTAACTTTGTGTAAAAGAAGTATTCTTTGGGAAAAATACTGCTAGTCCAACAATTAAAATACCACAACCTATTATAATATGAGAAAGTTTTAAATCATGATTTTGATATGGATTACTAGAACTAAAATTAAAATGCTTTTTTATTTTTGGTTCTTTTACTTGCTGAGGTTCAAAAGATTGAGGGTTATGTTGCATTTCTTGTAATTCCCTAAACACATCAGACAAGTTTCTATAATCATTTAGATTAGGCATAACTTTATCTCTTCCTTTTCTTAAAATAATACATATTTATTATACAATAATAATCCGTAAATGTCTATAAAAATAAAGAAAAAAATATACCATTTTGTAGCAAAATAGAAAAAAGTAGATACTTGCAAATTTGTTAAAAAGGTATATAATAGAAGGGATAAATTTATAAAAGAAGGTGAAAAAATGGAAAAAGTAGAAGAAAGTATTGGATATAATTTCAAAAATAAAGAACTAATAAAAACAGCACTAACACATACATCATATGCATATGAAAATAAAATAGAAAGCAATGAAAAGCTCGAATTTTTGGGAGATAGCATATTAGAGTTCATATCAAGTAAACATTTATATAATAATTATCCAACATTAAAAGAAGGAGAAATGACTAAAGTCAGAGCAGCCGTAGTCTGTGAAAAAAGTTTATATAAAATAGCAAAACTGCATAATTTTAGTGATTTCTTATATTTAGGAAAATCAGAAAGAAAAACAGGTGGAGAAAACAGACCAGCTATTTTAGCAGATAGTGTAGAAGCAGTAATTGCAGCAATATACTTAGATGGTGGAATAGAAATGGCAGAAAAATTCATTGTAGATAATCTAAAAGAAGAAATTGAAAAAGCAACAAAACATGTAGGAGATAAAGACTATAAAACCGTATTACAAGAAAAATTGCAAGAACATGGAGAAGTAAAAATAGAATATGAAATTATAAAAGAAAAAGGTCCAGATCACAATAAAAGTTTTGAAGCACAAGTAAGTTGCAACGGAAAAATTTTAGCAACAGGAAAAGGAAAAAGTAAAAAAGAAGCGCAAATGCATGCAGCAAAAAAAGCATTAGAAGAAAAGAGGTAAATTCATGAAAAAACAATATATTATACCAATATTTGTACCACACCTAGGATGTCCAAATGATTGTGTCTTTTGTAATCAAAAATCTATCAGTGGACAAAAAAAGAATATGACAAAAGAAGAAGCAAAAAATATCATAGAAAATTACCTAAAAAACATAAAGAAAACAGAAGATGCTCAAGTAGAAATTGCATTTTATGGAGGAAGTTTTACAGCAATTGAACAAGAAAAACAAGAAGAATTATTATCTTTAGCATATGAATATATAGAAAAAGGGCAAGTAGAATCAATTAGAATATCTACAAGACCAGATGCCATTAATAAAGAAACACTAAAAAGACTTAAAAAATATAAAGTAAAAACAATTGAACTTGGTGTACAATCTGCAAACAACTACATTTTAAATAAATCTAATAGAGGTCATACATTTGAAGATGTAAAAAAATCATCAAAAATGATTAGATGGTATGGATTTAAACTTGGACATCAAATGATGGTAGGACTTCCAGAAAGTACAAGAATTGATGAAATAAATACTGCAAAATCATTAATAAAATTAAAACCTAAAATGGTAAGAATTTATCCCGTATTAGTAGTAAAAGGAACAAAACTAGAAGAGGATTATAAAAACGGGAAATATGAACCATTAACAGTTGTACAAGCAGTTGAAATTTGTAAGGATTTAGTAAGAATGTTTGCAGATAAAAATATAGAAATTATAAGAATAGGTTTGCAAAATACAGATGAGATATCAAATCCAGAAAATGAAGAAAGTGAAGTTGTAGCTCGGACCATTTCATCCAGCATTTAGACAACTTGTAGAGTCTGCTATGTGGTATGATGCAATTGTTGGAAAAATAAAAAAATTAAATGTAAAGGTAAAAGAGGTAGAAGTTACTGTAAATCCAATAGATGCTAATAATGTAATTGGACATAAAAAAGAAAATGTAATGAAATTGAAGGATACATATGATGTGGATTTAATATTGAAACAAGATGAAAATATTAAACAAGGCAAATCAAAAATAGAAGTTACTAAAACATATAATGATTTTTTAGAAGAATAAAATAAAAGTATAAAATCACCAATATATGCAAATAATGCTATAAAGGTGATTTTTTATGCAAAAAGAACAAAAAAATAATATAAAAAGAATGATTGTTGAAATAATAGGAATACTAGTAGGAAGTTTTGTAATGGCAACAGGAGTAGCATTATTTTTATTACCAAATCAATTATCATCAGGAGGAGTATCAGGATTAGCGACAATAGTTTATTATTTATTAAACATCCCAATGGGAGCAACAATCATTGCAATAAATACGCCATTATTTTTATTTGCTGTGTTCAAAATAGGAAAAAAATTTTTTGTAAAATCCTTAATTGGAACAGTATCATTATCAATATTTATTGATTTACTAGACAAACTAGAACCATTAACAAATGACAGATTTTTGGCTTGCATTTATGGAGGCATAATTATAGGACTTCGGAACAGCAATAATATTAAAAGTAAATGGCTCTACAGGAGGAAGCGATTTAGTAAGTTATATAGCAAAAGAATATAGACCAACAATTAGCATGAGTCGAGTAATTATTTTAATGGATATTGGGATTGTAACACTTAATGTGATCTTTTTTAGAGAAATTGAAATAGGCTTATATTCTGCAATTGCAATTTACCTAATGGGAAAAATGATAGATATTGTATTTGAAGGAATTTACTTTACAAAATTACTGTTTATTATATCAGATAAAAACGAAGAAATAGCAAAAAAAATAGGAGAAAAAGTAAAACGTGGTACTACTGGAATTTTTGGAAAAGGAATGTATACAGGGGAGAACAAATTAGTTTTATTATGTGCTGTTACAAGAGGAGATATTGAAAGAGTAAAGATGGAAGCAAGAAAAATAGATCCTACTAGTTTTATTATTATAACAAATTCAAGAGAAGTGGTAGGACTTGGATTTAAAAAAGTTTAAAAATCTATACAAAAAATTGTCCAAATATAGTATAATGTATTTGAACAATTTTTTTAGTTTTAGGAGAAAAAATGAAAGAACAGAAAATAATATTAGAAAACGTAGACTCATTTGAATTAAGAGACATATTTGAATGTGGGCAATGCTTCCGATGGAATAAGCAAGAAGATGGAAGTTATGAAGGAGTTTTTAAACAAAACGTAGCAAATGTAAAAAAAGAAGGCAAAAATGTTATAATAAAAGGGATATTCAAAGAAGACATCAAAAAAACAGTAGAAGAATACTTTGATTTAAAAAGAGACTACAACAAAATAAAGCAAGACCTAGCAAAAATAGATGAAAACATGAAAATGAGTATAGAATATGGAAAAGGAATAAGAATATTAAATCAAGACCTGTGGGAAACAATAATTTCATTTATAATATCTGCAAATAACAATATTCCAAGAATCAAAGGAATAATTGAAAGGCTATCAAAAAAATATGGAGAAAAAATAACTTGGAATAATAAAGATTACTATACTTTCCCAACAGCGGAAGAATTAAAAGATGTTACAGTAGAAGAATACAGAAATTTAGGACTAGGTTTTAGAGATATAAGATTATATGAAACAACAAAAATGATATTAGAAAAACAAGTAGACTTAAACAAAATGCAAAAAAATCCAAATACATTAGAAGTAAGAGAAGAACTATTAAAACTATCCGGAGTAGGGCCAAAAGTTGCAGACTGCATTCTTTTATTTTCAACATTAAAGAGATTCGAAGTATTTCCAATAGATGTATGGGTAAGAAGAGTTATGAACGAATTATATATAAAAGAAAAAGATGAAACAAAAGTAAGTAAAAAGCAAATTGAAAAAATGGCACAAGAAAAATTTGGAGATTTTTCAGGACTTGCACAACAATATTTATTTTACTGGAGAAGAGAAGCATAAATTTTATAGATTTTTAATATGTAAAAGGGGAAAAATATGAAAAAGAAAGTTAAATTATTAGGAATTATTTTATTTGCAATTGCAATATTATTTATATCAAAAAGTACAGTACAAGCAAAAAGTTATAAAATTGAAGACATGGACATACAAGCAAACATAAATCAAGATGGCTCAGTATATATAGAACAAAAATTAACATATAAATTTAATGGAAGTTATAATGGAATTTATATTAATATTCCGTATAATTTAGAAGATACGACCCTTGAAGAAATTGGAAAAGAAAGTAGTATAGATGACAGTTTTTATAATGGAACTGGAATTGATGTAAAAGGCGTATATTTAATACAAAATGGAAAAGAAAATAAATTTTCTCAAACAGATTATGCTTACAATGGAAATAGAAATGTTTACACAGTTACAACAGAAGATAATATACAACAAATAAAAGTATATTCACCATCAGAAGACATAACAAAAACATTTAGAATCGACTATACAATCAACAATTTATGTGTAAAACATAATGATATTGGTGAATTATATTATAACTTTATTGGTGGAGAATGGGAAGTAGAAATAGAAAAGTTAAACATAGACATTTACATACCAGGAAACACAGAAGAAATCAATATTTGGGGTCATGGACCATATAATGGAGTATCAAAAATTATAGACAATAGCCATAGTAATTTCAAAGTTGAAAATGTCAAACCAGGGCAATATGTGGCAACAAGAGTATTATTTAACAATAGTAACATTCCAAATTCAACAAAACTTTCTTACATAGATGCAAAAGAAATGGTATATAAAGATGAAAATGCAATTATAGAAAATAAAGAAGAAAAAGATGCATTTACAATAAAAATTATAATCTTTGCAGTATGCTTATTTGTTTATTGGGTTATTTTAATGTTAATTTTTGAAAAAGATAAAAAATATCCTGTAAATAACATAAACGAAGAAGAATTATTTGAAAAATACAATCCAATGCTTGCACGGATGTATCCAAGGAAGCAGAACAATTTTAGCAAGGGACATCATAGCAGTTATATTAAGTTTAATAAACAAAAAAATAATTCTTTTAGATATAAAACAGTCTATAGGTAAAGACAATTATCTTTATGAAATTAGCAAAAACAAAAAATTAGAAAACAAAATGGATAGCATTGAGAAATATGTTTATGATTGGGTATTTGATTCTAAAGATAAAGTAATATTAAATAATCGATTAGAAGCCATGCCAAAAGAAAAAGAAGCAAATAAAAAATTCAAAGAACTAAACAAATTAGTAGAAGAAAATTTAGCAGTAAAAGGTGCAAATCAAGCAAAAGTACCACTTGTATTAAGAATATTCAATGTGTTTTTATTTATACTAAGTATTTTAGTTATATATAAACATGTAATGTTTAATGGTTTTGAAATATATAATTCTAAAATCTCTACTGGCTTTTTAGGAATATTTCTTATTTATATGATACCATTATTTCCTGTTTTAATGGGAATATTATATTTACCAATCAACTTAATTATTATTACAAGACATAAAATTAATAAAGTAGTACAAAGAGTAACAGGTCAAAAAGTCGTAACAACAACAATAAGTTTATTAGTACTTTTTAGCATAATCATTCTTTTAACAGCAATAATTTCACCTGAAAAATATATTGTCGCAGATGAAGTATTAATTTGTATTGCAACCATTTTAATTTTAACAGATAATTTAATGCTTAAAAATAATAGTATTATGATTGAAGATTATAGCAAATTAAATGCACTAAAAAATAAAATTGAAGACTATACTTTAATGGAAGAAAGGGATATTGAACAAGTTACATTGTGGGAGCAATATTTAAGCTACAGTGTAAGTTTTGGAATAGCAAATAAAATTGTAAAAAGAATAAAAGGATTGCACTTAGATGAAGATTTAGAAAACTTAATGCTAAATACATCATTTGCTGATTTTATAACATCAGATTATGGAATGTTTTACACTTATGCTAGTTTAGATAGAAGATTCATGAAATCTTATGGAGAAACAACTGGAAAAATGTTTTCTAGCCTTGGAAGCGGAGGCGGATACTCAAGCGGCCGGAGGAGGTGGCTTCTCAGGTCGGTGGAGGTTTCTCAGGTCGGTGGAGGACGGCGGCCGGAGGAGGCGGAGCCTTTTAGAATGAGTTAAAAGCAAAAAAGGAGTAAAAATGGGATTAAGAATTATATATGGAAAACCAGGCAGTGGAAAAAGTAAATATTGTTATTCAGAAATAGCAAAAAAAATAAATGAAAAAAATAAAATTTATATGATTACACCAGAGCAGTTTTCATTTACGGCAGAAGAAAAGTTAATGAAAACTGTTTCTTCTCATGCAATATTAAATGCAGAAGTAGTACATTTAAGCAGAATGGCATATAGAGTAATTAATGAAATTGGAGGAAACACAAAACCTAACTTATCTAAATCTGGTAAAGCAATGCTTATTTATAATATATTAAATAAACACAAAAAAGATTTAAAATTCTTAGGAAAATCAGATGAAAACATAGATTTATGCATCACAGCAATAACAGAATTCAAACAACATAAAGTATCAGTACAAGATTTACAAAAAGAAATTGAAAAAACAGAAGATATCTATTTAAAAACAAAATTAGAAGATATTACTTTAGTTTATGAAAAATTTGAAGAACAAATAAAAAATCAATACATAGATGAAAACGATTTACTAACTATTTTAGCGCAAAACATAGAAAAAACAAATTTAATAAAAGATAGCATTATTTATTTAGATGAATTTTCAGGCTTTACACATCAAGAATATGAAGTTATTAAAGAATTTGTAAAACAAGCAAAACAAGTAAATATAACAATATGTACAGAAGACTTAAATATAAATACAAACCCAGATGTAGACATTTTTTATTCAAATAAAATTACAATAGACAAACTTTGGAAAATGATAAATGAAAATAATTTACAATTAGAACCACCTGTATACTTAAATGAGCAACATCGTTTTAAAACACCAGAATTAGAACATTTAAGCGAAAATATTAATAACAATAAAATCACAAAATATGAAAAAGATGTGGAAAACTTGCAATTATATTTAGCACAAAATCCATACTCAGAAATAGAAAATATTGCAAAACAAATTACTAGATTAATTTATAATGAAAAAATAAGATATAAAGACATAGCAATAATATCCAAAAATATGGAAGAATATTCTTCATTAGTTAGAGCAATTTTTTCAAAGTATAATATACCTGTATTTATTGATGAAAAAAGAGATGTAAACCAAAATATTATTATACAATATGTACTTGCAATTTTAGAAGTAATAAATAAAAACTTTTCTAAAGAAAGCATTTTTAACTACTTAAAACTAGGACTAACAAAAATTGAACCAGATGAAATGTTTGAATTAGAAAATTACTGCACAAAATGGGGAATTCAATATAACAAATGGGAAAAAGATTTTGAATATGATATTGATCAAAATGATAGAGTTAAAAGACTAAACGAATTAAGAAAACAAATTATTAAACCATTTTTACAACTTAAAGAAAACATAAACAAAGAAAAAACATTTGAAACAATAACAAAAACATTATATAACGTTCTTCAAGATGAACAAATAGAAGAAAAAATAACAGAAAAAATACACGAACTAGAAAAACAAAATCTTATAGATTTAGCAAAAGAATATAAAGAAAGTTATGAAATTATCCTAGAATTATTTGATGAAATTATTTTAGTATTTGGAAAACAAAAAACAAATATAGATGAATATTTAAAAATTTTAAAAGTAGGATTAAAAAATAGTGGATTAGGAAAAATTCCAGGAACGCAAGATCAAGTAACTTTTGGCGATGTTGATCGTTCTAGAAGTCACAAAGTAAAAGTAGTATTTATTATAGGATTAAATGATGGAAACTTTCCAAAAGTAAATAAAGATGAAGGATTTTTAGATGATCAAGACAGAAAAATTTTAAAACAAGATGGTTTAGAACTTGCAAAAGATACCCAAGAAAGACTGTACGAAGATAATTTTAACATATACAAAGCATTTACTACTGCTGAAAATAAATTATATTTATCTTATGTAGCATCTAATAAAGAGGGAAATGCATTAAGACCTTCAATTTTAATTAACAAAGTAAAAAGAATATATAAAAATCTAAAAGAAAAAAGTGACCAAATAGAAAAAGAATATGAAATATCAAATGAAAAAGTAACTTATGAAGAACTATTAGAAAATATTGCAAAACTAAAAAAAGATGAAAAAATTCCTAAGATTTGGTATCAAATTTATGAATATTATAAACAAAAGGTAGAATGGCAAGAAAAATTAGAAAATGACCTAAAAGGATTAGAATATACTAATTTGCCACAAAACATATCACAAGAAAACATAGAAAAATTATATGGAAATGTATTACATACAAGTGTTTCAAAATTAGAAACTTATAAAAAGTGTGCCTTTTCATATTATTTACAATATGGCTTAAAACTAAAAGAAAAAGAGGAATTAAAAATTCACAATTTTGAAACTGGTTCATTTATGCATGAAACAATCGATGAATTTTTCAAAATGGTACAAGAAAAAGAAATTGATTTAAAAGAAATTCAAGAAGATGAAATATATAAAATAGTATCAAAAATTATCGAAGAAAACTTGAGATTAAACAAAAATTTAATATTTAAAGCAACCACAAAATATAAAATTTTAGTGCAAAGATTAAAAAAAATGGTAACAAAAGCATTAAAATATATAATTCAAACACTTATTTATAGTGACTTTTCAATTTTAGGTACAGAAGTTAAATTTAAACCAGTTATTCTTGACTTGGAAAATGGGAAAAAAGTTGAAATTACAGGTAAAATAGATAGAATAGATACCGCCAACGGAGAAACAGGCAAGTACTTAAGAATTATTGATTACAAATCATCTAGTAAAAATATTGATTTAAATGAAGTATATGCAGGAATTCAAATTCAATTACTAACATATTCTAATGTTATATGTAAAGAAGAAGACATTATGCCAGCAGGAGTATTTTATTTTTCTTTATTAGAGCAGGTAGTAAATGCAGAAAAAAAAGTTTCAGAAGAAGAAATTGAAGAACTAATTAGAAAGAATTTTAAAATGAAGGGGCTAATTTTAGCAGACGTAAAAGTAATTAGAATGAATGATAGAACTTTAAAAAATGGAAGTTCAAAAATGGTTCCAGCAGGAATTAAAATTTCAGGAGATATAATTGAAAAATGGACGAGTGGCGTAAATAAGGAACAATTTAAAATATTACAAGATTATATTGACTCTTTAATAAAAGACATATCAAAAGAAATTTTAAATGGAAATATAGAATTAAAACCATATAATAAAAAAGGAAAAACTCCATGTGAATATTGTAGTTATAAATCAATATGTGGATTTAATATAAAACAAAAAGATAATAATTATAATTACATAGAAAAGCAATCAAAAGATGATATAATATTAAAAATGAAGAAAAAAATAGGAAAGGAAAATTAAATTGGATTTATCAAATAAAAATGTATTACACATAAAGAAAAATGGCATAGAATATTTACAATTTAAAAAACTTTTAGAATACAAAGATATAATCAATCACGCATATAGCCTAGGGGTAGACAAAAATTATAGGACATCATCAGAAAGTGATTATATTAAAGCACTTCAAGACTATAAAAACTTGTGTGAAGCAATAGGAAGTAGTGAAAAAAATCTAATAAAAACAAATCAAGAGCATACAGATAGAGTAAAAAGAGTAACACAAAAATTTAATTTGAACGGTCCAGACTTTAATTTAGAACAATATAGTAAAACAGATGGATTAATTACAAACAAAAAAAATTTAATGCTTGCAACAACAAATGCAGATTGTATTTTATTACTTTTCTTTGATCCAGTAAAAAAAGTAATTGGAAATACTCATTCCGGATGGAAGGGAACATTACAAAGAATATCAGTAAAAACAGTAATAAAAATGCAAGAAGAATTTGACTGCAAACCAGAAAATATAATATGTTGTATTGCACCAAGTATTAGAAAATGTCATTTTGAAGTAGAACAAGAAGTAAAAGACCAATTTTTAAACGAATTTCAAGATATTAAACAAGATGAGAATTTATGGATAACAGAAACAATTCCAAATAAAAAATGGAATATAGATACAGTGAAAATTAATCAAATATTACTAAAAAAGCAAGGTTTAAAAGAAGAAAATATAATAGACAGTGGAATTTGTAGTGTTTGTAATTCTAATTTAATTCATTCATATAGAGTAGAAAAAGCAGGATATGGATTGAACACTGCAATTATAGAGTTAAAATAGGAAGAAAGGAGTAATTACTTTTGAGTATAATTCCAAATAAATTAAAATTAGGTGATACAATTGGAGTTGTTGCGCCATCTAGCCCAGTAATAGGTGAAAATATAGAAGAACTAAAACAGGCTAAAAAAATTATAGAACAAAGTGGCTTCAAGGTTAAATTTTCTAAAAATTTATTTTCTAATACAAATAGATATAGTAGTACAGCAAGCAAAAAAGCAGATGATATAAATGAGATGTTTAAAGACAAAGAAGTCAAAATGATATGGTGTGCAAAACGGAGGAAACAATTCTAATAACACTTTTGAATATTTAGATTATGAATTAATCAAAAAAAATCCTAAAATTATCTGTGGATATAGTGATATTACATCAATTACAAATGTAATTACAGCCAAAACTCGGTTTAGTTACATTTAACCGGAACAAATTTTAAAACAATTGCTACAGATGAAACTTCTTACAGTTATGATGAAGCAATAAAAAGATTTGTAGAAGGAAGTTTAGAAATTGGAAAACCAAACGAAAAATACCAAACCTTGCAAAAAGGACAAGCAGAAGGACAATTAATAGGTGGAAACTTGTGTTTAATGCATGAATTTGCAGCAGGAAAGTACAAGGCAAATTTTAAAGATAAAATATTATTTTTAGAAGAATTAGGAATAGAAACATCACCAGAAATGGCAAGTAATTTCTTAGCTTTCATGAAACAAAATGATGTATTTGAGCAAATAAAAGGGTTATGGATTGGAAATTATGAACATGAAAGTAAAATTACTTTAGAAAAAATTATTTCAGATGTATTAGAATTACCAAATGAAAAATATAAATTTCCAATTATAAAGTCAAACAATTTTGGACATATTGAAACAAAAACGGTAATTCCAATAGGTACAAAAGCAAAAATTGAAACTAGTAAGAGTATAAAAATTGAATTGATAGAAAATTGTGTAAAATAGGAGTAAAAAATGTTTGAAACATGGGAAGAATTAGAAGAATCAATTAAAGACTGTAAAAAATGTAAATTGTGCCAAACAAGACAAAACATAGTATTTGGAGTAGGAAATAAAAACGCTGAAATCATGTTTATAGGAGAAGGACCACGGAGCAGATGAAGACAGACTTCGGAGAACCATTTGTTGGAAGAGCTGGAAAACTAATGGATATGGCTTTTCAAACAGTTGGAATAAAAAGAGAAGAAGTTTATATTGCAAACATTGTAAAATGTAGACCACCAGGAAATAGAAATCCAGAAGATGATGAAGCAGTAGCATGTTTAGATTATTTAAGAAATCAAGTTGTTTTAGTGCAACCTAAAATTATTGTATTACTTCGGAAGTGTAGCATTAAAAAATATTTTAGGAAAAGAATATGGAATAACACAATCAAGAGGAAAATGGGTAAAATTAAAAGGTATACATTACTTGCCAACTTGGCATCCTGCTGCTTTACTTCGTGATGAAACAAAAAAGATTGATTTTATAAAAGACTTAAAATTAGTAGTAACAAGAAGTCTATAATTTATAATAAAATAAAAAATTACAATTGAAAGGAAAAATATAATCACTATGCAAAACGAAAAATTAAAAGAAATAAATGAACAAGCAAGTTACTGCTTAAATTGTAAAGCAAAGCCATGCTCTAATAAAGGCTGTCCATTAGGAAATAATATACCAGTATTTATAGAACAAGTAAAACTAGGAGATTTAAAAAAAGCATATGAAATATTATCAGATACAACTGTGCTTCCAGGAATATGCGGAAGAATCTGCCCACATAAAAAGCAATGTCAAGGTTCTTGTGTAAGAGGAATAAAAGGAGAACCAGTCTCAATAGGAGAATTAGAAAGTTTTATTTTTGACAATATTTCAGAAGAAGATAGTTTAAAAAATTGTTATAAAGAAGAAATAAAAGAAAACAAAAACAATAAAAAAATAGCAGTTGTAGGTGGAGGACCAGCAGGTTTAACTGCAGCAGCATTTTTAGCAAGAAATGGTTTTCAAGTAACTATATATGAAAAATATGATTATTTAGGTGGATTACTAGTACATGGAATTCCAGAATTTAGATTAGAAAAAGAAATAGTTGAAAAAACAGTACAAAAAATATTAAAACTAGGAATTGATGTAAAATATAACCAAGAACTAGGAAAAAATCTATATTTGCAAGACTTAGAAAATCAATATGATGCTATATTTTTGGGCATTGGAGCAAATAAATCATCTAAAATGGATGTTAAACGGAGAAAACTTAAAAGGAGTAATTCGGAGGAAATGAACTTTTAGAATATAACTTACACCCAGAATATAAAAATAAAATAGTATGTGTCATTGGTGGCGGAAATGTAGCGATGGATTGTGCAAGAACTATTAAAAGACTAGGAGCAAAGCAAGTTAAAGTAATCTATAGAAGAGCAGAAGAACAAATGCCAGCAGAAGAAAAGGAAATACAAGATGCCAAAAAAGAAGGGATTGAATTTTTATTTAAAAATAATATTGTAAAAATAATAGGAAAAAATAAAGTAGAAAAAGTAGAATTAATAAAAACTGAACTTGTAAAAAAGGAAAATGAAGAAAGATTAGTTCCTGTAAACATTGAAAATAGCAATTATCAAATAGATGCAGATTATATTATTATGGCACTTGGATCTAAGGTAGAATCATATGTAAAAGATTTAGGATTAAAAACAAACAAATGGGGAAATATTGAAGTAAACGAAGAATATCAAACTTCTAATCCAAAAATTTATGCAGGAGGGGATTTAGCAGGTACAAAATCAACAGTTGCATGGGCCTCATATTCTGGAAGAGAAGCAGCAAAAAATATAATAAAAAATTTAAAATGACCAAATAACAAGTTATTTGGCCATTTTTTAATTAATAAATATTTTCTTGTTCTGATGATGAACCAAAAATAATTTTTTTAAGTGCCTTCAAAATCTTAATAAATACACCTTCTTTTTTAGTAATTAGTTTAATAGAAGTTTCAAATTGACCATTTTCTATTAAATTATATTTTTCATCCAATTCTTCCATTTTTGAAACATAATAATCATTAAAAAATGTATATCCATCTGTAAATCCTAACAAATCACGAAAAGTATATAGCCTTTGTCTGTATTGTTCAATGCCATCTAAGTCATAAATTTGATTAAAAGATTTATCAAAATAACTAGAAATAATAAGATTTTGTGTTCTCATAAATATTAACATTATTTCATGTTTTAACTCATCTATCTTTTTTATCATTCCATCTACTCTTCTATTGCGGTCATCAATTTGAGTAATCCTATTGTTTAATTTAATAATTTCTTCTTCATCATTAAATATATCATCAATTGCATTTTGAATTGCCATAAAAGTATTTGGTGAAGTTAAATCAGAAAAAACTTTTTTAAAATTATCATTACTTTTTAGTGTGCTTTCAAATAAAACATCTTCACCAGTTATATATGCTAATTGATTTACTAAGCAACATTCTAAAGGATAACAAGAAGGACTAACTGTTTCAAAATTAATTCCAAAGTATTTAACTGATTCTTTTGGCATAGCATTTATTTTAGATGCCATTAATTGAACAGCTGCTTCATTTAGCCCCAAGCCATATATTTTAAATTCTGTATAATCACAAAGCCCCATTCTTATCAAATAATTTCGTTTATCTTTTACTTCTTGTAAGTAATGGATACATTCATGCATTGCAAATTCTTCTAAATCATTATCTGAAATATGTTCGTTAAAATAAATAGAAGTATTTTTATAAAAATAATTTGCCTCTGCCATTCCGTTCAGGCATCTTTGCTTTATACATATTTAATCGAGATAATTTTATAAATAAATCATTTTGATTAAAACCATAATCAGGAAAGGTATCACAAATTTTTTGTGAAATATTTCGTGCTATTGAATTAATTTTTAATGTATCTAAAGCCTCAATTACTTCAATTCCATCTTTTTTTAAATCTGTTTCTATACTCATATCTAAAATTCTCCTTAGTATAATCTATATTTTATTATACTACAAAAATAAAAATAGTATATTTCAATAATATTAAATATTGATTACAGTTTAATTACAGGAAGTAATAACATAAAAATGTCGAATTTTGTCGATAAGTTTTTCTTGACATATGAGTATGAGTAGTATATAATAAGTGACACGAATACTTCTAAAAATTTAGAAAGAAAGGAGGCAAAATATGACAGAAAAGCAAAGAGATGACTTATTATTAAGCATATATGAAGGACAAGAAAAAAGAGACAATATGATATTAAACATATATGAAGGACAAGAAAAAAGAGACAAAATTTTATTAAGCATATATGAAGGACAAGAAAAAAGAGATAAAATTTTATTAAGCATATACAAAGGACAAGAAAAAAGAGACAAAATTTTATTAAGCATGTATGAAGAACAAAAACAAATGAAGAAACAATTATTAGAACTAAAAGAACAATTAGCAGAACTAAGCAACGAAGTAATAAAAGTAGAAAAAGAACAACTAGAAATGCAAAAAGACACAATGATTGTACAAAAAGATGTAAAGAGAATCCATGAAAGGTTAATACTAATAGAAGAAAGACATGGAGCAAAATTACAAGCATTATTCGATGCCTATACAACAACTATAGACAGATTCAGAGAGCAAAATAATAAAATTACTGCATGTGAAAAAAATATAGACAAACACGATTCACGAATATATTTATTAGAAGCTAAAGTTCAAGGTTTATAAAAGCCTATTAGAACAAAAGTAAAAAACTAATAGGCTTCAAATATTTAATATCACATTAATTAATTCTTTATTAAAAAAATCATTTATTTTTATCAAATAAAAGTCAAATTAAAAATTTATCAATTTACACCTCGTATTTTAAATATTCACTATTGAATTTAAAAGTAAAAAATGATAAAATTTCAAACGAGGTGTAAATATGATAGACATAGAAAAAGCAAAAAAAGAATTTGTAGATCATGTAAATAAAATTCAAATAAACAATCCAAAAGTTCAAATTAAAGTTGCTCATACATTTAGAGTAATAGAAAACTGCAAGAAAATTGCTACTAGTTTAAACTTAAAAGAAGAAGAAATAAATCTTGCAGAATTAATACGGATTATTACATGATATAGGAAGATTTGAGCAATATAAAATATATAATAAAAATACAAATAGTATTATTCTAGATAATAGTATTAAATTTAATCATGGAGAAGCAGGAGTAGGAGTATTAAAAAAGGACAATTATATTAGAAAATATATAAAAGACAATAAATATGACAAAATTATTTTTACTGCAATATATGAACATAACCGATACGAACTAAGTGAAGGATTAAGCAAAGAGGAAGAATTATTTAGTAAAATTATTAAAGATGCAGATAAATTAGACATTATCTATGAAACAATCTATTTTTATTGGCAAGAAGAAGATAGAATTAAGCAAGTAGAATATGGAGAATTATCACCTCAAATGCTAGAAGATTTTTATCTAAAAAAACTTGCTAACAATAAAAATAGAATTAGTGAAGCAGATCAAATATTAAGATTTAGTTCATTTATTTATGATATAAATTTTAAATGCACTTTTGAAATGTTAAAACAAAGTAACAACATGAGTAAAATGATTGACAGATTTGACTACAAAATACCTAAAACAAAACAAGAAATGATGAAAATAAAAGAGATAGTAAATAAATATATAGAGGAAAAAATAAAATGAGCAAAAAATTAATAATCACAGAGAAACCATCAGTTGCAATGGAATTTGCAAAAGCACTAAAAATAACAACAAACAGAAAAAACGGGTATTTGGAATCACAAGACTGGATTATAACATGGTGTGTAGGACATTTAGTAACAATGAGTTATCCAGAAAAATATGATGAAAAATTAAAACTATGGAGATTAGAAACACTTCCATTTATTCCAGAAGAATGGAAATATGAAATAATTCCACAGGTAGAAAATCAATTTAACATAGTAAAAGAATTAATGAACCGTGAAGACATAGAAGAAATTTACAATGCAGGAGACTCTGGACGTGAAGGAGAATACATACAAAGATTAGTTTTTATGATGGCAAAACCAAATCCAAAAGCCAAAATGAAAAGAGTTTGGATAGACTCTCAGACAGAAGAAGAAATATTAAGAGGAATAAAAGAGGCAAAAGATCTATCTTATTATGATAGTCTGTCTGACAGTGCATATTTAAGGGCAAAAGAAGATTATTTAATTGGAATTAATTTTTCAAGATTGTTATCAATTATTTATGGCAGAAAATTAGCACAAAGCATAAAAGAAGAAAAGGCATCTATATCAGTTGGAAGAGTTATGACATGCGTACTTGGAATGATTGTAGAAAGAGAAAGAGAAATTAGAAATTTTGTAAAAACAAAATACTATAAAATAATAGGAAAATTCGGAGAAGAAACCAAAAACTTTCAAGCAGAATGGAAAGTAAACGATAAATCCAAAATGTATGAAAGTGTTAAATTATACAATGAATCAGGTTTCAAAAAAGAAGAAGATGCAAAAGAATTTATTCAAAGTTTAGAAGGAAAAAAAGCAATCATATCAGAACTAAAAAAATCAAAACAAAAAGAAAATGCACCACTTTTATTTAATTTAGCAGAAATTCAAAATGAATGTACAAAAAGATTTAAAATAAAACCAGATGAAACGTTAGAAATTATACAAAATCTATATGAAAAAAAATTAGTAACATATCCAAGAACTGATGCAAGAGTTTTATCAAGTGCTGTTGCAAAAGAAATAAATAAAAACTTAAACGGAATAACAAAAGGATTTAAAGATGAAGAAATTCAAAAATATATAAAAAAAATGATAGAAGAAAAATATTCCACTAATTTACTAAAAACCAAATATGTAAACGATAGTAAAATTACAGATCACTATGCAATTATACCAACAGGACAAGGATATGAAAATCTAAACCAATTACCAAATTTACAAAAAGAAATATACAAAGTCATTGTAAAAAGATTTTTAGCAATTTTTTATCCACCAGCAGAATATAGCAAAATTCAAGGGACAGTAAAAATAGAAGAAGAAACGTTTAATTATAGCGGAAAAGTTTGTACAAAACAAGGATTTTTAGAAATATTAAAACCAATAAAACAATCCACAGAAGAGGATAAAAATGTGGAAAACAAAGAAGAAAGCAACAATTTAGAAATGCTTAAAAATTTAAAAAAAAGGCAAGAAGTACAAGTTAAAAACTTAGAAATAAAAACAGGTGAAACCGCACCACCTACTAGATATAATTCTGGGTCTATTATTTTAGCAATGGAAAATGCAGGAAAATTAATAGAAGAAGAGGAATTAAGAGAACAAATAAAAGGTGCAGGAATTGGAACAAGTGCAACAAGAGCAGAAATCATGAAAAAACTAGAAAAAATAAAATACATAGAAATCAATTCAAAAACACAAATTATAACTCCAACTATAAAAGGAGAAAAAATTTATGATATTATACACTATTCTATGCCAGACATGTTAAATCCAAAACTTACTGCAAGTTGGGAAAAAGGGTTAGACATGGTTGCAAAAAAAGAAATAAAACCAGAAGAGTTCATGACAAAATTAAAAGCATATATTCATTCTAAATTTAATAAATTAGTTGTAAAAATGTAACAGAGCATCCAAAATTACGGATGCTCTTGATTTTCTGCTTATAGGGATAAAGCAATTTGAGGGTACAACCTATAATCATTAGTTGTGCGAATACAATCGTGAGTAATGATTACCTCCTTTTGTCCAATTAATGAACGAAAAGGGGAATCACTTTTTTCCCAAATAACCGCACAACCGAAACGGCGGTATTTCCGGTTGACAAACTCGACAAATGACATATAAAAATCCATATCATTTACCTTATCAGAAAATAAAAATCTAAAAGCATAGTCAACAAGTTTCTCGTTAGGTTTTCCATAGCTCTTGCCTTCGGTAGAAAAATAATTCATAATAACCTCCTATAATATAATGCAGAACAACAAGTTACCTTTTAATTATACCATAAATTAATCCAAAAATCAAAAATAAGCAGAGAAGCTGTGAATTTTATTTGAAAATGTCCCTAAATTAAAGATGAATTTTACGTGAAAATGTCCACATAAAAATATAAGAAA
>CANQHU010000032.1 GCA_947623945.1 uncultured Clostridia bacterium
CATAGATGGCTAGTAGACAACTTTTTAGATCCAGTATTTTTACCACAATTTATAGAAACAACATATGCATGTATTCCAAAAAGAGGCATGCATAAAGCAGCAAAAGATGTGCAAATGGCTATGAGAAAATGTAAAAAAGAATATGGCGAATATTACATATTAAAAATGGATGTAGCAAAATATTTTCAAAGCATAGATAAAACTATATTAAATAATATAATAGAAAGAAAAATAAAAGACAAAGACATTTTATGGCTTATAAATCAAACAATATATGCAGGTAGAGAAAGTAGTGGAATTCCGATAGGAAACTTAAGTAGTCAACTTTTTGCAAATTTATATTATAATGAAACAGATCAATTTATAAAACATAAATTAAAAGTAAAATATTATTTTAGATATATGGATGACAGTGTAATATTAATGGAAAAAAAAGAAGATATCAAAAAAGTAAAACAAGAAATTGAAAACTTTATAAACCAAAATTTACACTTACAATTCAATAAAAAAACAAATATATTCAAAGCAAAGCAAGGGATAAACTTTTGTGGATACAAAATAAATGAATATAGACTTAAATTAAGACAAAAAGGAAAACAAAAGTTAAAAAGAAAAATAAAAAAATTAAAATTAAAAGTAAAAAACGAAGAAATAACATCAAAGGAAGCAAAAAAATACCTATGTGGACACTTTGGATATATGAGTAAGGCGGATGTGTATAATTTAATAAATAGCTATTTTGCAATAGATGAAACTAGTAATATATAAAAATAGCTAAAAGGGATAAGTTTATAAGCGCCTGCTTCGTTGTTCCTCGTGGCCGGTAGCTTCAATAACAATGGAACAGACAACCCAGTTGTACGTGCAAACGGTAACAATGAACTCACTAACTATAACATCAACGTTGGGTTCCGCGTCGTGCTCTAATATTTTTCCAGGTAGTATTTCTTAAGGGAAATATTCAGTGTAATATTAGATATTAAAGGAACTTATTCCTTCCTTAATTGGTAAAAATGAATCAGTAAACAAGGTACTAGTAGAATAGTATTCGAAAGTATAGTAGTTTATGAAGAAAATCTAGGAAATTTATCAATCCCCTAGATTTTTTTCAATTAAAAAGAAATAGGAGGAAATTATGAATAGATGTTTTTTTATTGGAAAAATTCAAGAAATATCAGATTATAGATTTTTTTATAATAGTAAAGTGCATAATGCAAAAATTGAACTAAAAATTAATACAATGAAAACAGAATATAGCAAAAGTGAACTTATAATATTAAATGGTTATGATTATATTGCAGATGAAATATATAGACATTACAAAGAAAATGATATAGTTATACTTGAAGGAGAAATAATGCAAAATATGGAAGTAAATATTTTAAATATAGAGTTAGTTAAAAATTATTTTTGCAATATATAAAATAAAGTGGTATAATATAAGTATAGTAACTTGTTGTAAAAATAGTTTGGCTAGAGAGTATAGCCATTAATAAGGGAGGAAAACAAAATGAAAAAAAGAAACAAAATGATTCGGGCTTTTTTGTATGTGGTTCTCGGAATGCTAGTAGCACAGGCAACATTAGTGTTTGCTGTGTTTATGTGGTTTTCCGGAACGTTTTTGGCAGGACAGTGGCTTCTTAGGAAGTTTTTGTACTTGCTAGCATTTGCAGTAATTATTGCAGCAGGTTGGTTCGTTCGCGAAGGCTACACCTACCTTGAGAGACACTTGAAATAAGTGTCTCTTTAAAATTTTTTGAAAATGTATAAAATTACCACTCTTTGCAAACAATATGTTCAAAACATATTGAAAAGCAAGGAGTGGAATTTTTTTGAAAACAAAAAAAATACTAAAAATAGATGGCACATTGCTAGACAAAACACAACTAGAAAATCACTTACAAAAAATAGCATCTAACCATAATACTATGGCAAAATCACAAAAAGAAACATACCCAGTACCACATATGTTAGAAAACTTTAAGGTAATAGAACAAGTATATCAATTATTAAACGAGCATGTAAAATTAGGAATTCACATACATCCAGCAGGAGAGTGGCTCTTAGACAATTTTTACATTCTAGAAGAAACAGTAAAACAAATTGTAAAAGAACTAACATTAAAAAGATATACAAATTTTGTAGGTATAGCAAATGGACCATACAAAGGATTTGCTAGAATTTATGTAATTGCTTATGAAATAGTAGCATATACAGACAATAAAATAGAAAAAAAAGATTTAGAAGGATATTTAGCAAGTTATCAAACTAAAAAAACATTAAGCATGGAAGAAATATGGAATATTGGAATATTTCTTCAAATGGCACTAATAGAAAATATAAGAGAAATTAGTGAAAAAATATATAGTTCACAAATTCAAAAATATAAAGCAGAAAACATAGCAGAAAGACTAATAGAAAACAAATCAAAACTAGAGAGGCAATTTACTAAAAAATACACTAAAAAAGACATGAAATATCCATTTATAGAATACATGTCATATATTTTAAAAAGATATGGAAAAAAAGGGTATAGTTATTTAAAAGTCTTAGAAGAAGCAGTTGAAATAACAGGAACAACAGTAGCAGATGTAATAAAAAAAGAACATTTTGATATTGCCATGAAAAAAGTATCAATTGGAAATGCAATTTTGAGCATAAAAAGAATTCAGAGAATAAACTTTTTAGAAATATTTGAAAGAATTAATGGAGTAGAAGAATTATTAAAACAAGATCCAAGCAAAGTATATGAAAAAATGGATGATAAAACTAAAGAATATTACAGAACTAGAATAAAAGAAATTTCCAAAAAAACCAAAATCTCAGAAATTTATATAACAAAAAAAGTTTTAGAATTATCACAAAAACAAAAAGAAGGGACAAAACAATCACATGTTGGATATTATTTAATAGATAAAGGAATAAACGAACTATACGATGTACTTCAATATAAGCAAAGTAGACAAATGACAGCAAAAGATAAAACAAAAGTATATATATTAGGAATTACAATTTTTAGTACAATAATTTCTTTAGGATTAAGCAGTTTAATAAAATTCAATTTTTTGAGTTTTATTTTATTTTTCATACCTTCGACAGAAATTGCATTACAAATTATACAATATATTTTAAGTAAAACAATTAAACCAAAGCCAATACCTAAAATAGACTTCTTTAATGGAATAGATGAAAACAATAAAACAATGGTAGTAATACCAACTATTTTAGACAATCCTAAAAAAGTAGAAGAACTAATTAAAAAACTAGAAGTATTTTACCTAGCAAATAAATCAGATAACCTATATTTCACATTATTGGGAGATTGCTCTGAAAGTAGCAAAAGAGAAGAAGACATAGATGCAGAAGTAATAAAAACAGGAGAAGAACTAACTGAAAAATTAAACCAAAAATATAAGCAAAACGAAAATCAAATGCCAAAATTTAGTTTTATCTTTCGAAAACGTATATGGAATGATAAAGAAGAAAGTTATTTAGGTTGGGAAAGAAAAAGAGGAATGTTAACCCAATTTAATCAATACCTATTAGGAAGCATAAAAAATCCATTTAGAATAAATACATTAGAAAATAAACCAATCGAAAAAATAAAATATATAATAACTTTAGATGCAGATACAGACTTAATATTAAATTCAGCGTTTGAACTAGTAGGTAGCATGGCACATATTCTAAACAAACCAGTAATTGATGAAGAAAAGAACATTGTAGTAGAAGGCTATGGAATCATGCAACCAAGAGTAGGCATTAATTTAGATGTAAGCCTAAAAACTTTATTTACTAGAATTTTTGCAGGAGCAGGTGGAATAGATAATTATACAAATGCAATATCAGACTTGTATCAAGATAATTTTGAAGAAGGAATTTTTACAGGAAAAGGAATTTATGATTTAGAAGTATATGAAAAAGTATTAAAAAATCAAATTCCAGAAAACACAGTTTTAAGCCATGATCTTTTAGAAGGTTGTTATTTAAGATGTGGTTTAGTAACTGATATTTTGCTAATGGATGGATACCCAACCAAATACAATAGTTTTATAAATAGATTAACTCGTTGGACAAGAGGCGATTGGCAAATTACAAGGTGGCTAAAACCAAGCAGTCCTTTAAATTTACTATCAAAATATAAAATATTAGATAATTTAAGAAGAAGTATTTTCGAAATTAGTATTATTTTTGCAATGATATATTGCATTATAATTGGAATATTAGAAAAAAAATCTGTATTTTTAAGTGTAAGTATTTTAGTAATTACTGTAATATTGCCATATTTACTAGAAATTTTAAATAAACTTATTTTCAAAAAAGAAGGAGAAATAAAACAAAAAACATTTACTCCAAAAATTTCAGGGTTAAAAGGAGCATTTTTAAGAGGTACAATTACTTTATCTGTACTTCCATACAAAGCATATAGTTTATTTGTTGCAATTCTAAAAACCTTATATAGAAAAATAATATCACACAAGCATTTTTTAGAATGGATGACTTCAGAAGAAGCAGAAAAACAGGCAAAATCAAGCCTGATTTCATATTATAATAAGATGGCCATAAATTTCTTATCTGGAATCATAGTAATTTCATTAGGATTATTTAGAGTAAATATATTTGCTATATTCTTAGGAATTTTATGGATTATAGCACCATTTGGTGCTTGGTATATAAGTAGAGAAACCAAAAAAGAAGAACCTATAAAGCAATTAAACAAAGAGGAAAAAGACTATATTTTAGAAATTGGAAGAAAAACATGGGACTTTTTTAGAGACTATTTAACAGAAGAAAATAATTTTTTAATGCCAGATAATTATCAAGAAGATAGAAAAGAAAAAATAATTCCTAGAACATCTTCAACCAATATTGGTTTATCAATTTTAGCCGTTATATCTGCATATGACTTAAAATATATAGACTTAGAAAAAGCTGTATATTTAGTGTGTAGCATAATTCATACAGTAGAAGGCTTATCAAAATGGAATGGACATTTATACAATTGGTACAATATAAAAACAAAAGAACCGCTTTATCCAAGATATATATCAACTGTAGATAGTGGGAATTTTGTTGGATATTTGTATATAGCTAAAACTTTTCTAGAAGAAGCAAAAAATAATGAGCAATCAGATAAAGAAAAAATTGAAGTGACAATAAAAATAATAAATGAACTAATTGAAAATACTGACTTTTATAGTTTATATAAAGAAGACCAACAGATTTTTTCAATTGGATTTAATATGGAAGAAAACAAATTAACAGATTCTTATTATGATTTGTTAGCATCAGAAGCAAGACAAGCAAGTTTTGTTGCAATTAGTAAAAAAGATATACCAAGTAGACACTGGAAGCATTTAAGTAGAACACTAACAACACTTGGAAAATATAAAGGACTTGTTTCTTGGTCAGGAACAGCATTTGAGTATTTAATGCCAAATATTAATATTCCAAGATATGAGGGAAGCCTACTTGATGAATCATGTAAATTTTTAATAAAAACACAAATTGAGTATAGTAAAAACTTAGGCTTGCCTTGGGGTATTTCAGAAGCGGCATTTAACTTAAAAGACTTAAAATCAAATTATCAATATAAAGCATTTGGAATTCCTTGGCTTGGCTTAAAAAGAGGCTTAGGAGATGAAATGGTAGTATCAACCTATTCAGGAATACTTGCAATACAAGATGTCCCAAAAGAAGAACTAAAAAACTTAAAAAGGTTAGAACAAGAAGGAATGTATGGTAAATATGGATTCTATGAATCAATTGATTACACTCCAGAAAGAGTAGAAAAGGGAAAAACATCAAGTATAGTAAAAACATATATGGCACATCATCAAGGGCTAATTTTATTAAGTATAAATAACTTTTTTAATCAAAATATTTTGCAAAAAAGATTTGTAAAAAATCCAGAAATAGAGGCAACAACAATTCTGTTGCAAGAAGTTATGCCAGAAACAGCGATTATAACAAAAGAGAAAAAAGAAAAAGTAGAAAAATTAAAATATCGTGATTATGAAAATTATACTCAAACAACTTATAAAAAAATTGATGAAAGATTAATAAGGCGGAAATATTATATCTAGTGAAAATTATACAGTTGCTATGGATCAAAAAGGAGAAGGATTTAGTAAATACAAAGATATTTATATAAACCGTTTTAAGAAAGATCATGATAATCCACAAGGAATATTCTTTACAATAAAAAATATAAAAACTAAAAAAATATGGAGTTCTAACTATTCTTTTAATGAAAATAAAGAAGAACAATATCAAATTAGTTTTATGCCAGATAAAGATGAACAAGAAATTACAACAGGAAATATAAAAACTACAATAAAAACAACAATTAGTTCATCTGAACCAGTAGAACTAAGAAGAGTAATAATTGAAAATCAAGGAAATGAAGAAGAAATTTTAGAAGTAACATCTTATTTTGAACCAGTGTTATCAACTAAAGAGCAAGACTATGCACATCCTGTATTTAATAATTTATTTTTAATAAATAAATGGGAGCAAGAAACAGAAAGTATTATAATCGAAAGAAAAAACAGAGAAAAAAATCAAGAAAAATATTATTTAGCAGCAAAATTATCCACAAATGGTGAAACAGTTGGGGATTATGAATACGAAATTGATGCAGAAAAGTTTATAGGAAGAGGAAATTTAGATGTTCCAATTATGATAAAAAATTCGATTCCTTTATCTAAAAAAACAGGCTTAGTAACTAAAGCAATTGTTGCTTTAAAAAGAACTATTAAAGTAAAACCACAAGAAGAAGTAATGGTAGATTTTATATTATCTGTAGGAAATACAGAGCAAGAAATAATAGAAAATATTAAAAAATATCAATTTAGTCAAAATGTAAGCAAGGAATTTGAACTATCAAAAGCAAGAGTAGAAGCGGAAAGTAGATACTTAAATCGAAAAGGAACTGACATTGAAATTTATCAAAAGATGTTATCATATATCTTATTTGATTCATCTGTTAAATCTCAAAATATGGAAAATTTAAATATTCAAAATAACTACAAACAAAGCGATTTATGGAAATATGGAATTTCTGGAGATTTACCAATTATTCTAGTTAAAGTAAAAAATGCAAACGAAAGTTATGTTGTAAAAGAAGTTTTAAATGCATATGAATTTTTCAAAATGAAAAATATCGAAACAGAAATTGTTATTTTAGATGAAGAAAAGCACAGTTATGAAAACTATGTTAGAGAAGAAATAGAAGGAACAATTTTAAATTGTCAATTAGGATATTTAAAAAATCAAAAAGGCGGAATTTTTACACTTTTCAAAAGTGAAATGAATGTAAAAGACATGGAATTACTAGAATTTTTAGCAATAATTAATATTGATACAAGTAAAGGTGGACTAAAAAATAATATAAAATCATTAGAAGAAAAATATTTAGAAAATTATCAAGAAATAGGTAAAGAAAATAAAACTCCTGCATTTTTTGGAGAAACAAATGATGACATAGACATTTTAGAAAACAAAGAAAATTTAAAATATTATAATGAATATGGTGCATTTTCAGAAGATGGAAAAGAATATTTAATTAGGGTAAATAAACAAAATCGTCTGCCAACAGTATGGAGCAATATTTTGGCAAATGAAAAGTTCGGAACAGTTGTAACAGACAGCATGGGAGGATACACTTGGTACAAAAATTGTAGATTAAATAGAATATCTAATTGGGAAAATGACCCAATTTATGATAACCCATCTGAAATTATCTATTTAAAAGACATGCAAACTCTAAAAGAATGGTCATTGGGCTTAAATCCAATGCCAGACTATAGGAATTACAATATTATTTATGGATACGGCTATTGCAAATATATTCATAAAAGTAATGGCATAGAGCAAGAATTAGAAGTATTTGTACCAAAAGAAGACAGTGCTAAAATTTCTATATTAACTTTAAAAAATACAACATCAGGTAAAAAGAAATTAAAATTGTATTATTATATAAAGCCAGTAATTGGGGAAAATAGTAATAAGACTGATGGATATATTGATGTAAAATTTGATGCAAATAATAACTTATTATATGCTAAAAATTTATATAGAGAAGAAATGGAAAAAACAACAATATATCTATCATCAAGCGAAAAAATAAAATCATACACAGGGGATAAAAACTTCTTTTTAGGAAAAGGCGGAATAGCAAATCCAGAAGGCTTAAAAAAAGTTTCTTTAAATAATAAAGGTTCACTTGGTAAAAATCCATGTATGGTATATGAAATTGAAATTGAATTAGAAAGTTTTGAAAGCAAAGAAATTTCATTAATATTGGGAGCAGAAGAAGAAATTTTAGATTGCAAAAATATAGCATATAAATATCAAAAAGTAAGTAATTGCAAGGAAGAATACAATAAAGTAAAAAGTGCTTGGAAAGAATTTTTGGAACGTTTACAAGTATATACACCTTTAGAATCTACAAATATATTATTAAATGGTTGGGCAGTTTATCAAATTATAACAAGCAGATTATATGGAAAAACAGGATATTATCAATCAGGAGGAGCATACCGGATTTAGGGACCAACTACAAGACACTATAGGATTAAAATATCTAAGCACCGATATGGTAAAAAATCAAATTATAAAGCATAGTAAACATCAATTTTTAGAAGGAGATGTAGAACATTGGTGGCATGAAGAAAACCAAAGAGGAATTAGGACAAAATTTTCGGATGACTTGCTTTGGCTTGTATATTTAGTAATAGAATATATTAAATTTACAGGGGATAAAACAATATTAGATATTAAAACACCTTATTTATCAGGAAAAATATTAGATGAAAATGAAGATGAAAGATATGAAAAATACTTGACTTCTGGGCAAGAAGGAAGAATATACGAACATTGTATAAAAGCAATTGAAAAAAGTTTAAATTTTGGTCAAAATGGTTTGCCAAAAATTGGCTCAGGAGATTGGAATGATGGATTTAGCACAGTTGGAAATAAAGGAAAAGGAGAAAGTGTATGGCTTCGGATTTTTCTTATCGCTTATATTAGAAGAGTTTATTCCAATTTGCAAGGAAAAGGGACAAGAAGATTTAGCAAAGAAATATGAAGAAATAAAAAATAATTTAAAGAGAAGTTTGAACACAAATGGATGGGATGGAAGATGGTACAAAAGAGCATTTATGGATGATGGAAATGTTTTAGGTAGTATGGAAAATGAAGAATGTAGAATTGATAGTATTGCTCAAAGTTGGAGTGTTATTTCAAATGCGGGAGATAATGATAAAAAATATATTTCTATGGAAAGCCTAGAAAATCATTTAATTGATAGAGAAAACGGAATTATAAAATTATTGGATCCGCCATTTGAAAATGGAAAATTAGAGCCAGGATATATTAAGTCATATTTGCCAGGAACAAGAGAAAATGGAGGACAATACACACATAGTGCAATATGGGTTATTATAGCTGAAGCAATGCTTGGATTTGGTGATAAAGCAACTGAATTATATAGAATGATTAATCCAATTGAGCATAGCAGAACAAAAGAAGCAAGTCAAAAATATAAAGTAGAGCCATATGTTATACCAGCTGATATTTATGGAAGTGGAAACTTAGCAGGTAGAGGTGGATGGACTTGGTATACAGGTTCAAGTAGTTGGTATTATAAGGCTGGAATTGAAAATTTGCTTGGACTTAAAGTACAAGGAGGATATTTAAGAATAGAGCCTTGTATTCCATCTAGTTGGAGAGAATATCAAATAAAATATCGTTTTAAAGAAAGTTTTTATAATATACAAGTTAAAAATCCAAGTGGAAAAAATTGTTTTGAAGAGGGAACAAGCAAGGTTGTTTTAAATGGCAATGAGGTAGCAAATTGTATTAAATTGGATGGTAGTAGAAGTAATTATGAAATAGAAGTTATGTTATAAATAACAGTATTATCGCCGACATAAAATAGATAATCTATTTTACATCGGCGATTTATTATTAAATAAAAAGTAAAATTTGATAATTTTTGATTTTTGTAGTATAATAGTTCTTACTGATACTAAAACGACATGAGAAACTTCAAAAAGATATCTATTTATAAAGGAGTAATTAAAAAATATGGAAGAGGAACTATATTGTATTGGTATAGAAAGAGAAGGTCTAAGATGTGATAAAGAAGGAAAATTATCAAAAAAATCACATCCACAAGCCTTTTCAGATAGAATGAAAAATGATTTTATAACTACAGATTGGGGAGAAGCCCAAATGGAGTTAAGAACGCCTGTATGTCAAGATACAGTTACATGTTATGAAAAATTTAATGAAATTACAAATGTTGTTTTATGTGAGTTAAATAATGAGAATGAATTAATATGGCCATATAGTATGCCATGTATATTACCAAAAGAAGAGGACTTTCCATGGGGAGATTATGGAGAATTTATACAAGAGCATCAATATGAAATGTATTTATATAAAAAATATGGATATAAAATGCATTGCATGTCAGGAATACATGTAAATTTTTCGATAAAAAATATATTATTTGAAAATATTAAAAAAGAATATAAAAATATACCATTAAAATTAGATGATGCATATTTTAAAATAATGAGAGTATTCATGAAAAAAGCATGGATCTTAATGTATTTTTTGGGAGCAAGCCCTTTACAATTAGATGAAAAAGAAACAAGTAAAATATCATTAAGAAATTCAGAAAAAAGTGGATTTATCAATACAAAAAAATTAAATATTAGTTTAGCTAACAAAGATGAATATATAGAATCTATAAAAGAATCAATAAATGAAGATGATATAAAAACAGCAAAAGAAGTCTATTTGCCAATTAGAGCAAAATCAGAACATAAAAATAATACATTAGAAGAACTTGAAAACGAAACAATAAACCATATAGAAGTTAGAATATGTGATATAAATCCTTTTGACAAATGCGGAATAAGCAAACAACAAATGGATATAGTAGTATTATTTTTAATAAAATGTCTTATTGAAGATGAAGAAAAAGTATCAAAATATAATTATAAACAAGTTGCAAAAGAAGGAATAAACGATGAACAAAGAGAAAATATTATTCAAGAATTAAATTCATATCAAGAAATAAATGAAACATTAGGACTTGATTTTGAAGAAAGTATTGAAGAATATTTGAAAAAAATTTGTGCAAATGAAAAAACAATAGCAGAAAAGTTTAGTGAATTAGCACAAGAAGAAGGATTATTAAATACAATTTTAAAACTTGCTAATAAATATAGCGAAGAAGCCGAAAAAATGAGATATAAAATAACAGGACATCCTAACTTAGAAGCATCAACACAAATACTTATTAAAGATGCTATTTCTAGGGGAATTGACTATAAAATTATTGATGAAAAAAAGAGCTTTGTAGAATTTAACAATGGAAAAATAAAAGAATGTGTAATTCAAGCATCAAAGACATCTAAAGATTCATACATATATCCATTTATTACAGATGATAAAATGTATGCAAAAAGAATTATGATGGAAAATGAAATTGATACTCCAGTGTGTGTATGTATGAATAAAAAAATGAGTAAAGAAAAAATAAACAAGATAATAAAAGCAAATATAGGAAAAAAAGTAGTTGTTAAACCTAGAAGTACAAATTACGGTGATGGAATAACAATAATAGATAATCCTGCTACAGAAGAAGCGTTAACTAACGCAATAGAATATGCATTTTCTTTTGATTTAGATGTATTAATAGAAGAATATGTCCAAGGAAATGAATATAGATTTTTAGTAATAGATGGCAAATGCATACATGTATCTTGGAGAAGGCGTACAAATGTAGTTGGAGATGGAGTATCTACAATACAGCAATTAATAGACAAAAAAGTTAAAAGTCCATTATATTCAAGATTTGAAAGAAAGATAGTTATAAATCAACTTATGCTAGATTATCTTTCAGAGCAAGGGTATTCACTAGAATATATTCCTGCAAAAGATGAAAGAATATATCTTCATAAAATTTCAAATGTAAGTAAAGGTGGAGAAGGAATAGGAGTAAATGATATAATGCCAGATTACTTTAAAAAGATTGCTGAAAAGTTGGTAAAGATATTCAATGCAAAAATATGTGGAGTCGATATTATAATAGATGACTTAAATTCTACTAATTATAAAGTTATAGAATTAAATGACAATCCAGGCATTCTTTCAAATGAATATCCTGTTGAAGGAAAAGGATCAAAAGTTGGAATAGAAATCCTTAAATTATTAAAATTAATAGAAGATTAATCTATTGACTAAAAATAGCTGAAATGGTATAATTAATATATTAAAAAGGGGGGGAAAAATATGAAGAAATTCTTAATAAGTCTATTTTGCAAAAAATCAGTTTTAGTAATTACTACTATATGTGCATCTGCAGCTATTACAACTGCTGCTGTAGTGATACCAAATATTTCATCTAATAAAGGTGAAGATTTAAAAGATGTTGTAGTAGGGGAAAGTACAAAAAAATTACAAAACAAGATTGAAAGCAAAGACGAAGAAACTATTGTAAATACTGAAGAAGAAACTTCTAATGAACAAGCACCTGTTGAAAATGAAAGACCACATGGTGAAATGGTAGATTTTGAAACACCAGCAGTTGCATCATCAACAGTAGCACCAAAAACACCGGTAGTTGAAGAGAAAAAAGAACCAGAAGAAGCAAAACCTGAAGAACAAACACCAGCAGTTGCAGTTGAACCTGAAGGCGAAGAACCAAGCGAACAAGAGCCAGAAGAACAATTACCAGTAGTTCCTGCAGAACCAGAAGTTGAAGAAAAACCAGAAGTTGAAGAAAAACAAGAACCAGAAGAAGCAGAACCTGAAACACAAACACCAGTAACTCCAGCAACACAAGTAGAGGCAGAAGAAAAAGGAGAAACTGAAGAAAAACAAGAGCCAGAAGAACAATCACCAGTAGTTCCTGCAGAATCAGAAGCTGAAGAAAATCAAGAAGAACCAAAAACAACAGAGCCAGAAGTTGAAAAACAACAAGAACCAAGTACAACAGAGGCAACAGAGCCAAAAGCTGAAGAAGAGCCAGAGACAGAAGTACAAGAGCCTAAAAAAGAAGAAACACCAGTTGCTCCAAGTACACCAGAAGTTAAAGAACCTGAAAAACAAGCACCAGAGGTTACAACAACTCCAAAAGTAGAAGAACAAAAAGAAGCACCTAAGTCAGAAGAACAAGTTCAACAAAATAATGAAGAATTAATCGCAAAAATTCAAAAAGCTGTTGAACAAACAAAAAATGCTGATAGTGCTTACCTTACAAAATACAGAACAAGTATATATCCAGAAAATTCAAAAATAAAATATAATAAAAGTCAAAACAGAAGATTGTATATAGATGGAGATGTTGAAGAATATTTAGAAGGCTTCCCAGGAAGATATACAACCGAATTTAATGCTAGTAGATATTATTATCAAACATGGTGGAGAAAAAATCAAGAAACAAATCAATGGGAAAAACAAGGAACTATCCACTCATCATTTGGTATTAGTGAACTAGGATATCTAAGAGAAATGAAATCAGTTGAAAAATTGAATATAGATAGATGTCCATTTGAAGTTTATGATATAACACTTGATAAAAATTTTGCAAATATAGCAGGAGCAAATTTACTTAATACTCCAAATTTATTTAAAACAGATGTAAAACTTACTATTATGATTGATCATAAGGGATATATTGTAAGTATTGACTGTAAGTGGGAAAAAGATGTTTTAAACAATCCTAGTCTAGGTCCTATAATTATGACAATCCATATGGGAGACTTTAATGCAACTAAAGTTGATAAACCTAGAGATTTAAAAGAAGAACCAGTTAATAACAGCAAAGTTACAAAAGATGAATTAACTCCAAACAAAAAAGAAATAATAAAAAGTAGCATTTATGATGCTTATAAGAAAACATATAATGCAAATTCTGCAACATATAATTTAAATGGTAAAGAAGTTAAATATGACATAAAAAATAACTCTGCATTAGTAGAAAATACTGATGGATCAACAACATATTATAAAGGTGCTGAAAATAAATATGTAGATCATAACTATGTAACACCAGAATTCCATCAAGAAAGTTGGACTAAAGCAAAAGATTCAGAAGTTTGGAAAGAAAATGTAAAAAAACATACATGTTTTATTCCAAAAGAACTATATTTCTTACGTACAATTTTTGATGTTACAAAAGTAGAAGAATCAGAAAATATGACAACATATACTATTGAAGTACTAAAACAATTTGCAAATAGTGCTTATAGCTATGTTAATGATACAACTGATAAAAAATTTAACTCAAATATAACATTTACTGTAAGTATAGACAAAGAAGGATACATTAGAGAAATACATATTGATAGTGAAGGTTATAAATTAGATTTAGTTATAAGTGATATAAACAATACTAACGTAGAAAGACCACAAGGAATTAAATAAAAATAAAAAAATGACATATTAAATTAATTTAATATGTCATTTTTAATTTACTATTCAACCAAATCTGCTTCTTCTTGAGAAATATAACCATATTCAACCATCCTACTTAAAACGTGTTTCTGCCTCTTTTTGGCTAAATCTGGATTAACCGTAGGAGAATAAACGGAAGGAGCATTTGGAACACCAGCAAGCATAGCAGCCTCTGATAAAGTTAAATCTTTAGGCTCCTTATTAAAATATCCTTTACTTGCATCATAAATACAGTAGTATCCGTCACCAAAATAAGAAGAATTAACATATATAGCAAAGATTTCATCTTTGCTGTAATTTTTTTCTAAATCGTGAGCAGCAAAAATTTCACCTATTTTTCTTACAATATTTTGATCTTGATTAAAAACAACATTTTTTGCAACCTGTTGCGTAATTGTGCTTCCACCTTCATCAAATTTTCCATCTCTTATATTTGTATAAAGAGCTCTTGCAATGCCAATTGGGTCAACTGCACCATGCTCGTAAAATCTATGATCTTCAACTGCAATAACTGCATTAACATAGACATCAGGCAGTTCTTCGAAAGACATATAATTTTCTTTGCTCGTTATTTCTTCGATGCGAGAAAGTAAAGGCTTTTCTTTTAAAGCATTTGCATAGTAACTATAACCTATAATAAAGATAAGACTGGTTGCAACAATTAATAACAATAATGTTATAATTAATATTTTTCTAAATAATTTCATAAGAACCTCATTTCTGCAATCATTATATAACAAAATTTCAAATAAAGAAATAAAATTTATAAAAAATTAATAAAACAAATGTACTCTTTACAAAAAAAAAGGCATATGATAAAATAGCAAACGATAAGATATAACTATATTTTATTTACAAGTTAAGAACCTAAAAGAGGTGGAAAATATGATAAAATTTACAAAAATGCATGGGCTAGGGAATGATTATGTTTATATGGATGCCATCCATCAAACCATAGAAAACGAATCATCTCTAGCTCAATTTGTTAGCAACAGGCATTTTGGAGTTGGTTCAGATGGATTAATTCTAATTTGCAAAAGTGATGTAGCAGACTTTAAAATGAAAATGTACAATCAAGATGGCAGTCAAGCAGAAATGTGTGGAAATGGAATTCGTTGTGTTGGAAAATTTGTATATGATAAAGGATTAACCAACAAAACCAAACTAAACATTGAAACACTAGCAGGAATTAAAGTTTTGGAACTAAATGTAGAAGACGGCAAAGTAAAAACAGTAAAGGTGGATATGGGAGAACCTATATTAACTCCTGAAAAAATACCAGTAAAAGCACAAGAAGAACCAGTAAAAAACCTTGAAATAAAGGCATTAGATAAGCAATTTAAGTTTACTTGTGTATCTATGGGAAATCCGCATGCGATTACAATAGTAGAAGACACAGAAAATTTTGATGTTGAAAAATATGGAAAAGTTTTAGAAGTAGATAAGGTATTTCCAAACAAAACAAATGTAGAATTTATTCAAGTTTTGGACAAAGAACATATAAAAATGAGAGTTTGGGAAAGAGGAGCAGGCGAAACTTTAGCATGTGGTACAGGTGCCTGTGCTACACTTGTTGCTTGCAATTTGAACGAATTAACAAATAACAAAGCAACTATAGAATTATTAGGTGGAAATTTAGAAATTGAGTGGAACAAAGAAAATAATCATGTATATATGACAGGACCTGCAGAAACAGTATTTGAGGGAGAATTAAAATAAAGGAGGAAAAAATATATGAGTTTAGTAAATGAAAATTTTTTGAAATTACAAGATAGTTACCTATTTTCAACTATCGCCAAAAAAGTAGAAAAGTTTACAAAAGAAAATCCAGATAAAAAAGTAATAAAATTAGGAATAGGAGATGTTACAAAACCTATAGTACCAGCTTGTATTGAAGCTATGCACAAAGCAGTAGAAGAAATGGGAACACAAGAAGGTTTTAAAGGATATGGACCAGAACAAGGATATGACTTTTTAAGAAAAGCAATTGTAGAAAATGATTATAAAACAAGAAATGTAGAACTAGAACCAGATGAAATCTTTGTATCAGATGGAGCAAAGTGTGATTGTGGAAATATAGTAGATATTTTTTCAAAAGAAAATAAAGTTGCAATTACAAATCCTGTTTATCCAGTTTATTTAGATACAAATATGATGAGTGGAAGAAATATTGTATATTTACCAGTAACAGAAGAAAATAATTTTATACCAGAATTACCAAAAGAAAAAGTAGACATGATTTACTTATGCTTCCCAAACAATCCAACAGGAACAGTATTAAGCAAAGAAGAATTAAAAAAATGGGTAGACTATGCAAAAGAAAATAAATCTATTATTTTATATGATTCAGCATATGAAGCATTTATTACAGATGAAAGTATTCCACATAGTATTTATGAAATTGAAGGGGCAAAAGAAGTTGCAATTGAATTTAAAAGTTTTTCTAAAACCGCAGGATTTACTGGACTTAGATGCGCTTATGTAGTTGTTCCAAAAGCATTAAAAGGATATACTAAAAATGGAGAAGAAGTTCTTTTAAATAAATTATGGAATAGAAGAACTTGTACCAAGTTTAATGGTGTGTCATATGTTATACAAAGAGCAGCAGAAGCAACTTATTCAGAAGAAGGAAAAAAACAAATTAAGGAAAATATCAAAAGTTACTTAGAAAATGCAAAATTAATCAAAACAGGATTAGAAGAAGCAGGATTTACAGTCTATGGTGGGGAAAACTCTCCATATATTTGGTTAAAAGTACCAAAAGGAATGACTTCTTGGGAATTTTTTGATAAACTATTAGAAAAGGCAAATGTAGTAGGAACACCAGGAAGTGGATTTGGTGATTTTGGAGAAGGATATTTTAGATTAACAGCATTTGGAACAATAGAAAATTCAAAAGAAGCAATTAGAAGAATAAAAGAAACAATGATATAATATTAATAGGGTGATAAAATTGAATCAGAAAGAAATGATAGAGCAATTCAAAGCAAATATACCTGAATTTTCTGGTACAGATGAAGAAATAGAAGTAAAAAAGGCTTTATACATATATGTCAATTTAGGAAAAGAAAAATCATTTGATGAAAAATATTATTATGGAAATTCAGAAACTCAAAAGAAAATATATGCTTTGGCACAAAGACAAGAAAAAAATCCAGATGAAACTGCAAAACATAGAAAAATCATTTGTGTTTCACTAACGCACTTATATTGTAATTTATTAAAAGAATTTGGAATAGATGCAGTACCCAGTATACCAGATGAAACAGGGCACATTTATCCAACTATTATTACCAAAAATAAAAGAATTTTTAATGCAGATTTACAATTAGATTTGGAAAACATACAAACTAAATCAAGATTAGAACATTTTGAATATTTTCCAAATAATCCTGAAACACAGAAAATGCTTACTGATGCATTAATTCAAATGGGATATATTAAAGACGAAAAAGACTATAAGAATGAAGAAATAGAAAAACTAAGTATGCAAGTAAAAGGTATGAATCCACATGAAGCCTTAGATACTATTTTGCAAGACGAAAAATTATATCAAGGAAATGAGGATATGGAAGGGGTAGAAGTAAGTAAATTTTATATTAAAACTTTAAAAAGAATAGTTCCTCATTTTATTAATAAAAGGATATATGCATTTAATTGCTATAGGAAAAAGGAGAATGGAGATAGGGATTATACACTTTGTGCATTTTCTGAGGAAGATAATATTAGAGCATATCTATTTTCCAAAAAAATGAGAAGATTTTTAAATGTGGATACTGATGAAATTGCAAAATTAGAACAGGAAGGTTTAGTACTAGGTGCAAGAACAAAAGAAAGTGGCTCAAATAAATTAAAAAAATATATACAAAAAAATGCAAGAAAAGAAGAAAATCAACCAAAATTATAATAATACCAAAACAAAAATTCGGAAAAAAGGTTGACTTTTTTCTTTTCAATTTATATAATAAGAAAAAAAAGGAGAAAACAATGAAAGAACAATATTTAGAATTATTAAAAACAGTAAAAAGAGAAGGAATAGACGAATTAATCAAATTTTTAGAAACATCTGATTTTTTTAAGGCACCAGCTAGCACAAGATTTCACGGAGATCATGAAGGTGGTTTAGTAGAGCATAGTTTAAAAGTATATGAAATATTAAAACACAAAGTAGAAAATTCTATTTTAAAAATTAATATATCAGAAGAATCAATTATAATCATAGGATTATTGCATGATATTTGCAAAACAAACTATTACAAAACTGACTATCGAAATGCAAAAAACGCATTAGGAGTATGGGAAAAAGTACCATATTATACTATTGACGACACCATACCATACGGACATGGAGAAAAATCAGTTATGATGATAACAGAATATATGAAATTAACTCCAGAAGAAAAATATTCTATTCGTTGGCATATGGGGTACACTGAGCCAAAAGAAAATTATAGTGCAATAGGAGCAAGTTACACTAAATATCCAATTGCATTATTAACACATGAAGCAGACTTAGAAGCAACATATTTTTATGATACATAAAAAGAAAGGAAAATGAAAAATGTTAGCATATGTAAAAGGAACTTTAGAAATGAAAATGACAGGATACATAGTAATAGATGTAGGAGGATTAGGCTATAAAATATTCATGTCAGAAGCAGGAATTGAAAAAATAGGAAACATAGGAGAAAAGGTAAAAGTATATACATTTTATAGAGTAAGAGAAGATGATATTAGTATTTATGGATTTAACACATTAGAAGAATTAAAAATGTTTGAATTGTTAATTGGAGTAAGTGGCGTAGGAGCAAAAACAGCATTAACAATGCTTGCAGTTTGTGAACCAACTGAATTTGCATTAGCAGTTATTTCAGAAGATGTATCTACATTAACGGGAATACCAGGAATTGGCCCAAAATCTGCTAAAAGAATTATTTTAGAATTAAAAGACAAAATAACAAAGGAACAACAAATAGAAAGCATAAATAGTGAAGTAGAAAAACAAGAAAACAAAAACAACAAACTACAAAATGCAATCCAAACAAAAAACAAAGTATCAGAAGCAATTGCAGCACTTCAAGTATTAGGATATAACAAAAAAGAAATAGAAAAAGCAATTGAAAAATTAGACAAAGAAAACCTTTCAACCGAAGAAATAATCAAAAAAGGACTTGGACTTTTAGGATAGGTGTTTTTTGGGACGGGGCAAAAAAACACCTTTTTGAAATATAAAAGAATAATAAAATAATAATTAAAATAATATAAAGGGTGTTTTTTTGCCCCGTCCCAAAAAACACCAGAAAGGAAAAAAATGAATAGCAACGAACCACTTGCTTTTCGTGTTAGACCAAAAACATTAGAAGAATACGTTGGGCAAGAGCATGTTATACGGAAAAGACAAAATATTATATAGAACTATAAAAGCAGATAGACTATCAAGCATTATTCTATTTGGACCTCCAGGATGTGGAAAAACCTCTCTTGCAAGAGTAATTAGTGAAACAACAAAATATAAATTTTATAAAATTAATGCAGTAACAGCTGGAGTAGCAGATATAAAAAGAGTAATAGAAGAAACCAGAAATTTAATGTTAAATCCAGTTGGTAAAAGCATTGTATTCATTGATGAAATTCATAGATTTAATAAATTACAACAGGATGCCTTGCTTCCATTTGTAGAAAATGGAACAATTATATTAATTGGTGCAACAACTGAAAATCCTTACTTTGAAGTAAATAAAGCGTTAATATCAAGATCTATGGTAATAAAACTAAATCCATTAACAGAAGAAGATATATTTAAAATCTTAAAAAATGCATTAAAAAGAAAAGATGGATTAGGAGAATACAATATAAAAATAGAAGATAGTACATTAAAAAAACTAGCAATTATCAGTAATGGAGATGTACGAACTGCATTAAACGGGTTAGAAATTGCAACATTAACAACGCCTGTTAATAGTGATGGATGCATTACACTCACAGATGAAGTTATTAAAAATAGTATACAAAATAGAAAAGCAATTTTTGATAAAAACGGAGAAGAGCATTATGATAACATTAGTGCTTTTATTAAATCAATGCGTGGTTCAGACCCAGATGCAGCAATTTTCTATTTAGCAAGAGCTTTAAATGGTGGAGAAGATCCTCTATTTTTAGCACGAAGAATTGTAATTTGTGCATCAGAAGATGTAGGAATGGCAAATCCAAATGCTTTAGTAGTTGCAAATAGTGCTATGCAAGCAATTCATATGATAGGAATGCCAGAGGCAAGGATTCTTTTAGCAGAAGCGGCTGTATATGTAGCAACTTCTAAAAAATCAAATGCTTCTTATTTAGCAATAGATAAGGCTCTTTCAGATGTTTCGTCAAAAGATACAGGTGAAATTCCAATGCATATAAGAAATGCGCCTGTTGAAAAAATGAAAGAATTAGGATATAGTGAAGGTTACTTATATCCACATGATTTTCCTGGTCACTATGTAGAACAACAATATTTACCAGATAAAATGGTGGGAACAAAATATTACATCCCAGATGAAAATATAAAAAACGAATAAATTTATAAAAATTGGAAAACCTACTAAAAAGTAGGTTTTATTTATGTTAAAAAAAATTATAATTGGTATTTTAGCAGGAATAATTAGTGGATTATTTTCAACTGGTGGAGGAATGATTTTAGTACCTGCATTTATTTACTTATTAGATATAGATAGCACAAAAGCAAGAGGAACCTCTGTATTTTGCATTTTGCCAATGGTAATTACAAGTAGTTTTTTCTATTATGAAGGTAATTTTATTGATTGGAAAATAGCAATTTTATGTGCAATAGGAGGTACAATAGGTGGCTATATTGGTGCAAAACTATTAAAAAAATTGCCAGAAAAAGTCATGAAAATAGCATTTACTGTATTTTTAATTTATATATCATATAAAATGATTGTGTAAGGAGTAAAATTTTGACTGAAATATTAATTGGAATTGTATCAGGAATTGTAAGTGGAACAGGAATGGGAGGAGGAACAATTCTAATTTTTCTCCTTTCATTTTTGATGGGAATAGAACAGCATGTAGCACAAGCAACTAACTTGATTTTTTTTATTCCTACAGCAATTGTTGCAATTATTGTGAATATTAAAAACAAAAATATAGATTTAAAATTAGCAATATTTTTATCTGTATTTGGGATTCTAGGAGCAATAATTGGCGCAAATATAGCAATTCGTATTGATGTTACAATGTTAAGAAAAGCATTTGGAATTTTTTTGGCAATTATTGCTATAAATGAAATATATTCCATCTTTAAATTATATAGAAAGTCGTATAAAAATGAAAAAAAATAGAGAAAATAGAAATATAAAAGTAGCAACTTTCGGAGGTGAATAGTGTGAAAAATAAAAAGTTAAAAAAGAGCATGATTAATAACAGTAGCCAATAAAATTAAAAAAACAAACTACT
>CANQHU010000033.1 GCA_947623945.1 uncultured Clostridia bacterium
CATTTATTTGTCGCAAGTAGGTTTGCGAGTAACATCTGTTCACCTGTGCATTTATATTCCGCAAAACAGGGTTGCGGATAACATTTGAGTAATTTTATTTATTTTCATTTAATAATATTTTTTTCATTTCAATTATATTATAAAATGGAACATTGATTCCTCTTTGTGCAAGTTCAACTACTCTAAGCGATGTAATGATAACATTATCCCTTTCAGTTGTTGGTATTTCAACATCTATATTAGGATTTGTATATTTCTTTTCTATGTATTTCTCTATAGTCGGAAATATATTCTGTATTAAAAATACTGCTTTTTTACCTAATACCTTACCAAATACGAAGTTATATATTGGTCTGTTTTCACTTTTTAACTTCTTATTTTCATATATTCTTTTATATTTTTCAAATTTTGTAGATATTGGCACAAATCATATTATTTCTTTTTATGAAAATATGGGATCTAACTTTTTAGACCCCACATTTTACTATAATTAACATTTTTTCACCTGCCCATTTATATCTCGCAAGCAGGGTTGCGGTTCACATTTTCTCACCTATAAATTTATATTTCGCAAATAGGGTTGCGGTTCACATTTTAATAATAGCAGATATTAAATATCTACTATTATTATATTCATTATACACTTTTTTATTTAAAAAAGTCAATAGTTCTCGAAAATTTCTTAGTTTTATTACTTATATATGCATAAATTAAGAATTATATAGTCAATACATCGAAACTGCAGAAATAAATGGAGATTTTGAAGAAGACGAAAAAAGAGACAGAGAAAGCTGGAAAATGTTTTATCAAAAACTGAAAGACATCTAATGAAAAAGCAATTAAACTCAAACGAGGAGTATTTGGAAAATTTCAAATACTCCTTTATTAAAAATATTATGTATTTTAACTAATCACATCTCTTTTTTATTATTATAAATTCTATCTAATAATTCATCTGGATAATTTCTATCAATAAACTCCTCTATAACACTATCTGGAGGTATATTTTGATGCCTCTCCTTTTGTCTATTTCCTGCCATACAAGATATGGTAATATCAAAAGTCATAAATAGCATCATAAAGACTGTAAGAATTTTTACACCTTTTTTATAAATAAGTGGTTCTATTTTTAACAATAATGGATAAACTAACTTTAAATATAAAACTGCTATAATTCCCCAATATACACAATAAAGCAAACTTGTTCTACCATTCAAATTCATGAATAAATTTGAATAGTCCCAAGATATTGTTCCAAAAAATATTTCTTGGAAAAATGAGCATAAATATTCCAATGCTCCACCCATAATCATTCCTGCAAAAAATGCTTTTTGTGGATTTTGTATATTTAAAGTTAATATGTAATATGCAACTGCACCAATTCCATAAATTTGTATAAATGGTCCATAAATTAAGCCTTGCCTTATTTCCAAAGCTCTAGTATATACCAATGCATATAACATTTCGGCAAAAAAGCCAAATACACTGCCTATTACAAATATCCAAAATATTTTTACACTGTAAATTAAAATCTTTTTTCCCATATTTTTCCCCATTTATTTTTCTGTTTTAATTATATACTAAATTAAATAAAATTTAAAGTATATTCATTTTATTTTTGGATAAATAAATGATACAAATAAAATAATACTTGTTATTCCGACTATTAATCCTGCTAATACATCGCTAAAATAGTGAACTCTTAAATAAATTCTACTAAATCCGATTAAAATTGGCATCATTCCAAGTAGTATAATTAGCAAGTTCCTAATGCTTTTATTTTTTATATTTTTATATACTAAATATATTGCAAATCCATAAAAAGCTACATTGTTTGTTGTATGTCCTGACGGAAAACTATGACCTGTTTCATTAATTAGTTGTTCTGCTAAGTCTGGTCTAGGTCTTTGAAATATATTTTTTAATACTATGTAAGTTATGGAACTCATTAATAAATTTAGTAAAACTGCTTTTCCCCATTTTCTTTTTTGGCATATAAATAAAATAATCGATACAAAAAGTGCTATAAAAAATAGACTTGGTATTCCACCAATATTTGTAACTACTTTTAATATTTCAGTAAGTGTACTATTTTGCATTTTTTGAATTAAAGAATACACAAAATTATCTATATTTTGAGTTAATCCATAATTAACACAGATAGCAAGAAGAATAAATACACCAAACAATATAAGTAATAATATTTTTTGTTTTTTTTCTAACATGTTTTTCTCCTTTTTTATTTCATTTATTATAGCATATTAAAAAAAATTATACTATAAAAGATCAAAGATTTTTATTTCTTTGATCTTTCTATAATTTCACATATACTATCTACTAAATAGTCTACATCTTCTTTAGTATTGTCTTCTCCAAATGTTACTCTTAATGCTTTACTTGCTAGTTCATCTGATAATCCAATACTAGATAAAACATGTGATGGCTTAGAAGAGCCCGATGTGCATGCAGAACCTGCAGATGCACAAATTCCTTTTGCATCTAATAAAAATAATAATTCTTCTCCATCTACAGAAGGAAATGAAAAATTGCTATTTCCAGGAAGCCTATTTTCCATACCTCCATTTAAAATTGCATCTGGAATTTTTTCTTTTATTTTCTCTATATAATAATCTCTTAGTTCTTTTAAATGTGACATATGCCATTTTAAGTTGTTAGTTGCTATTTCACATGCTTTTCCTAAGCCTACAATTCCTGCAACATTTTCTGTTCCTGCTCTTTTATCTCTTTCTTGATGTCCCCCATCCATAAATTTTTCAAAGTGAATTCCATTTTTTACATATAATGCCCCTATTCCTTTCGGTGCATATAGTTTGTGTCCAGATAAAGATAAACTATCTATTCCCATTTTTTGAACATCTATTGGAACATTTCCACATGCTTGAACACTATCAGTATGAAATATGATATTATACATTTTAGCAATTTTTGAAATCATTTCTATTGGTTGAATAGTTCCTATTTCATTATTTGCAAACATAATTGTAATTAATATTGTGTCATTTTTAATTGATTTTCTTAATTCTTCTGGGTCAATAAAGCCTTGCCTATTTACGTTTAAGTAGGTTACTTTAAATCCTTGTTTTTCTAACGTGTGACATGTGTTTAGCACTGCTGGATGTTCAATTTTTGATGTAATAATATGTTTTCCTTTTTTTTGATTTCCATAAGCAATGCCTTTTATTGCTGTATTATCACTTTCTGATCCACATCCTGTAAAATATATTTCATTTGGATTGCAATTAATTAAGTTTGCAACCTTTTTTCTTGCCTCTTCTATTGCTTTTTTTGAATTTCTTCCTATACTATATAAAGAAGATGGATTTCCGATAGTCTTCTTTTAAATATGGTAACATTGCTTCCAAGACTTCTGGTTTTACTTTAGTGGTTGCTGCATTATCAAAATATCTAATTTTTGTCATTTACTTAAATTTATCCTCCTTCATTATATTTATATTCATTATAAATCATTTATATTTCTTTTAAATATTTCAAATTTTCTATTGTTGTTTGATATCCATATTCGTAGCACTTATCTAATTTTTCTATATCTAAAAGTCCTGCTTTGTCAGTTGGAATTGTTAATATAAAGTCACTTTGTTTTAAACTTTCTTCTGAAATTTTATTTCCCATAATATCAATTGTTTTCATAGCAATATCCATCATATTACTATTTTCATCTACTTCATCTGCTTTGAAGTTGACTGCTATAACTTTGTCTGCCCCTTGCTTTTTTACTTCTAATACAGGAATATTGTCTAAAATTGCACCATCTAAAAATTTATGGTCTTTAAAGTCACATGGGCAAAAAACTGCTGGGAAACAACTGCTTGCTCTAACTGCTCTTCCAACTGTTGCATCTGTGATATAACGTTCTTCATCTTCACAATTTTTTGGTATTTTATTTGTAAATATATATTCTTTACAATGCTTGATGTCTACACTTGGTATAACTAATGGCATGTTTTTTATATCACCTATTTTTTTAATTTCTTTTTTTACTGCTACATTATTATATGCTTCTTCCAAAGTTTTACCTGTTTTTAATCCTGGTATGCATACTTTTTTATTTGCCATAAAATTTTTTATTCCAGAAACTATTGGACCAGAGTTAATTGCAATAATATCTTTAGCATATCGTTTAAATAATACATAAATATAATAAGGTGAATACCCCATAGCATATAAAGATGCTACTAAACTTCCTGAACTAGTACCTCCTATTATATCTATTTTTATTCCGTTTTCTTCCATTGCTTTTAATACTCCTGCATGTGCTATTCCTCTAATTCCTCCTCCTGATAAAGCTACTCCTAATTTCAATTTTATACCCTCCTACTTTTTTACTTAGTATTTACTATAAAATATGAGTTTAAACAAAAAAAGGTTAGAATATGAAAAATACCCCTCTTATTGCGTGAAGGGTATTTTTGTACTATTTTTTGGCTAATGAATATGAGCAGATATAACACTCATTATCATAATACCTAATATGAACAACAGAATTACAATTGCAATTGTTTGGTCATTCCTTAAATGCTTTTTATTTTTTTTCATGTTTTGCCTCTCCTTTTCTGTGTTATAGTACTTATTTGTGTTTATTACATTTATTTATTATACTACTTTTTCTATTAAAATTCAAGTTTTATTACTATTTTGCATCAGTATAATAAACTTCTCCAAAGCCATAAACAACTTTATAGAATGCTCCTATAAATGTAGGTTCAGTCTGTGAATCAAATGTGTAAGTAGGTTCTAAAATTTCTTCTCCCGCTTCATTTATTACTCCCCATTTTCCATCTTTCTTAACAGCTGCAAAACCATATTCATTTAGTTCATAGGCTTTTTCATATTTACATTCTACTACTATATTTCCTTGCTTATTTACAAATCCATATAAATTTTCTTCTTTCTTTACAAATAATTTATTATTTGGGTATACTTCTGTATTTTTTAATTCTTTTCCTTGTTTATCAAAATATTTGGTTTCTATATCATTAGATATTTTAATATATTCTTCTTTTACTTCTACAGTTGCATTTTCCATTTCACAAATTTTTTGTAATGTATCTGAATAAATTCCGTGTTATTTTATCTTTCAAAGTTTTTATTAATTTTGTTCCTTGTATTAATTGTAAAGAATCGTTATTTAATTCTATTTTAACATTTTCTGCATCATCTAAAATTCCTAGTTTTCCATTTTCATAACTTGCTATGAAATAATTGTCATATAAATATTTTATATAGTTATATTTTTCTTCAATTAATTGCTTTCCTTCTGCATTAATTACTCCATATTTTGTTCCTTCTTCATTGTTAATCCTTATTCTGTATTTTTCGTTTTCTGTATTTGATATTGAAATATTAGAATTTATATTCACTTGATTTCCATTTTTATTATATACTGTTGTTCCTTGTTCGTTTTGTGCATATAAATAGATTCCAGTAATATCTATTTTGTTATATTCTACTGGTATTATTGTTTTGCCTTCTATATTTGCAATTCCATATTTTCCGCTTTTTTCTAGCACAAATACATCATTATTTTCATCATAAGAAATTGATTGATACTCATTTTCAATTAGTTTTTCTTGATTTTTACTTACACCATATTGTCCATTTTTTGCACAAATTAAATAAGCATTTTCTTTATCTTCTGTTTTTTGTGTAACTCTTGAAATTTTGTTATATTCTTCTTTTAAAATTTCTTTTCCTTTTTCATTTAGGTATCCATATCTATATCCTTCTTCTGTTCTAACTCCTACAATATATCCTGAATGCCTATAATTTTCATCTTCTATATAAAAGTCATCAATTAAAATTTCATCGTATTTTACTTCTACTAATTCATTTCCTTTAATGTTAATAACTCCTAATTTGTCATTTTGCTTTACTAATAATTCTCCTTCTTTATACTGCAAACTGTCAATGTCATCATAAATTGCTTTTGTTATTTCTTTTCCTTGAAAATCAATTAGTCCATATTTTCCATCTTCTTGATATTTTAAGACACTTTTTTCATACATTAAATCACTTGAAATATTTTTAAATCGAATTGGCGCAATATTATTGTATTTTGTAAATATTTCTTCTTTGTTTTCATTAAATATTTTGGTGTTTTCTTCTTTGCTACATACAAAAACTGATTTTTCTGGATTTGGTATAATAACTTCATCATATTCTGGATCAATTATTATATCTCCTTTTTTGTTAATTACACCATATAATTCATTTTGCCTTAATACAAAATAATTATATTCTTCTACTTTTGCAATTTCATAGTCTTTTCCATTTTCGCTTATGATGTTATATCCTATTACTGATAATACTGCAATTAAAATTAATACAATTGCTACAATTAAAACAACATATCTTTTTTTCATTTTTTAGTCCTCCTCATTTTGATTGTCTTTTTCATTATTTTTACATGCTTTTACTTTTAATATTCTTTTATCTTCATATTCTTCAATTTTGTAAGTTACTTTTTCTGTATCAATAATTGGTGTTTCTTCATCTTCTGGAATTCTTCCTAGTTCTTCTTGTAAATATCCTGAAATTGTGTCATAATCTCCATCTGGTATATTGGCATTTAATAATTTATTTACGTCATAGATTGTCATGTTTCCACTTAACATATAAGTATTTTCGTCTATTTTTTCATATTCTTTTTCTTCTTTGTCATATTCGTCAAAAATGTCACCAACTAATTCTTCTAAAATATCCTCCATTGTTATTAAACCTGCTGTTCCACCATATTCATCTATGATTATTGCAATTTGTTTTTTGTTTTTTTGCAATTCTTTGAATACTTCATTTATTAGTCTATTTTGTGATACAAAATAAGCGTCTTTTACAACATTTTTTACTTTAAAAGATTTTTTATTTATATTTTTTAACACATCTTTGACATATAGAATTCCTTTAATTTCATCTATTGTTTCATCATATACTGGTATTCTACTATACCTATATTTTTCTTCTGATAATTCTTCTAATAGTTCATCTGTGGTAATGTTTATATCTACAGCAAAAATGTCTGTTCTATGTGTCATAATTTCTGAAACTGTAATATCGTTAAATTCAAAAACATTATTAATTAATTCTTTTTCTTCTTCTTCAATAGTTCCTTTTTCTTCACCTTGATCAACCATCATTTTTATTTCTTCTTCTGTTACAGATTCTTCTTCATTTTCCTTCACTCCAAGGATTTTTGATACTGTATTTGTAACAAAAGTTAAAAATTTTACAAATGGTGATGCAATTACTGATATTGCTCGAATTATTCCAATTGTTGCAAATGATATTTTCTCATAATTTTTCATTGCAAATCTTTTTGGAACTAATTCTCCAAATACTAATGTAAAGAAAGATAGAATAATTGTAATTATTACTATTGAAATACTATTCCATATTTCTAAACTAATCCAAGGCATTAATTTATATAGAACTGGTGATAACATGCTTGCAAATGTGTCAGAAGCAAATGCACTTGATAAAAATCCTGCGAGTGTAATTCCAATTTGTATTGTTGATAAAAACTTACTTGGTGATTTTATCATTTTTTCAATTTGTTTTGCTTTTTTATTTCCTTCTCTTGCTTGTTTTTCTATTTTTGCATCATTTAGAGATATAAATGCTATTTCGGCCGCGGCAAAAAATGCATTAAATGCAATTAAAACCACTAAAACTATTAGTTGTGAAACCATATATTATCTTCTCCCTTATTTATTCTTTTCCTTATTATATCCATTTTTTATTTTTTTTTCAACCAATTTCGTAATTATTAATCATAAATTGAACTTTTACTGTATTTATTTTAAAAGGGAAATTAACGATAACAAAATTAAGCATGCAAAATATAATAATAGATAGAAGCAAACTTAATCCATTAATATAATAAGTTGAGTATTTAAAGTTATTTATAAAACAGCCCTCCTTTACAATTTATTTTATGTTTTATCTAATTCCAAATAAAATTCTACACCATTTTCTTTGTTTATTACTCCATATACATTTCCATAATTGCTCATAATTGCTTTTACAAAAGATAGACCTATTCCTGTTCCACCATCTTCACGGTTTCTGGACTCGTCACTTTTATAAAATCTATTCCAAATTCTTGTAATATCTTCTTCTTTTATGTTTTCTCCTGTGTTAAAAACTTTTATTCTAACTTTTTTTCCGTCTTTACTTATTTCGTTTTTTATTTGTATATATTTTTCTCCATTTATTTCTTTTACATGTTTTATAGCATTTGTTAAATAATTGCTTATAACTTGCTCGATATAAAAATCATCTGCTAATACTTGAATTTCAGTGGTTGCATCCATTTTTATTTCTGCTTGTTTTTCTTCTAACATGACTTGAGATTTACGGACTACTTCTTTTTCTAATTCTACTATGTTAAATTCTTTGTCATGGAATTCTCGCTTTCCATATTCTAATTTCATTAATTCTAGTAATTGTTTTACTAGTCTATCCATTTTGTTTGTTTCATCTAATATGACTTCGGCATAAAACTTTTTGCTTTCTTCATCTGAATTTACATTTTCTAATAGTCCTTCACTATATCCTTGTATTAAAGCAATTGGAGTTTTTAACTCATGTGATACGTCTGATATAAAACTTTTTCTCATTTCATCTATTTGTGATTTTTCTTCAACATCTTTTTCTAATTCGATGTTGGTTTCTCTTAATTGCTTAATTGTTTTTTCTAATTTGTCTGACATTATATTAATGCTTTTTCCTAAATTGTTGATTTCATCATCTGCATCTGTAATTCTGTATTTTTTACTAAAATCTAAGTTTGACATTTTTGTTGCAATGTCGTTTAATTCTGTAATAGGATCTCCAAATTTTCTTGACACATAAGATACTATTACAGCTGAAATTAATATTGTGAGTCCTGCCATTAAGTATAGAAAGTGATTTGATATTTCTACACTTTGTTCTATTACTGTAATTGGTATTCTTATATATAGTAAATATCCATTGTCTAAACTTGCTGATAATAAAATATAGGTAATTCCATTTTTACTGTCTTGTATTCTTCTTATAATATAATTTTCTCCGTTTTCTAATATTTTACTAGAGTCAATATTAATTCTTCTTGTCATTTCATTCATTTGCCCTAAAGTTGAAAAGAAGTCTTTATTAGAAGTGTATACATTTATGTTTTTATCATCTTTTATTAAAATATCAAAATTGTTGTTTACTGCTATTTTTTCTAATTGTGCTTCTAAATCTATATTTTGTGATTCGTTATAATAGTCATTTATTCGCTCATAAGTTGATTTTAAGGCTTTTGTCTTGTTGTATAAAACATATTGCCCAAAAACCAAATTATTGACTAGTATTAAAAATGCTATAATTAATAAAATAATTAAAGATAATGTCATAAAGAGTTTTACTCTAACTGATTTTAATGCATTTTTTATTTTTCCCATATTTTTACCTCTTATTTAACTTCAAATTTGTATCCAACACCTCTTATAGTTTTTATGTATTTTCCTTTTTTACCTAATTTATGCCTAATTTTTTTTATGTGACTGTCAATTGTTCTGGAATCTCCATAATAATCATAATTCCATACATTGTTTAATATTTTATCTCTTGATAGAGCAATGTTTTCATTTTCAATTAGATAAATTAAAAGTTCATATTCCCTTAAACTAAGTTCAATAGATTTTCCATCTATTTTTACTGTTCTTCCTTCTTTGTCTATTTCAATTCCTGCATATTCTTTTACTTCTGTTATGTCTTTTTGTGTTCTTTTTAAAATTGCTTCTACTCTTGCTACTAATATTTTTGGACTGAATGGTTTTGAAATATATTCATCTACTCCTAATTCAAATCCAAATAATTCATCTTGCTCTTCTCCTCTTGCTGTTAGCATAACAATAGGAACTTTAGATTCTTGCCTTATTTGGCGAAGGACAGACCATCCATCTAATTTTGGCATCATTACATCTAATAAAATTAATGCGATTTTGCTTTTATTTTCTTGGTATACTTCTAATGCCTTTTCACCATCTTCTGCTTCTAAAATGCTGTAACCTTTGACTTTTAAGAAGTCTTTTATTAGTTTTCTCATTCTTTGTTCATCATCTACAACTAATATACAATCACTTTGCATATTCTATTACTCTCCTTATTTTATAATATGTTTTTATTATAATCAAAATTTGTGTCTATTTTGTGAAAATTCTTCCATTTTTGAATGTTTTATGATATAATAGTTATGTAACCCGTAGGTTCTGTACCAGAAAGGAGATATTATGGATGTGATATCTTTCGTTTTTAAAATTCTCGTAGTTCTGCTATTTGTTTTTTTTGCTTTGTTTGTTACCTTGATTTTTTTCGAGAACAAAAGACCAAGGTTTCGGAAAATACGAGAGTTTTTAAAAGTATCCATTGCCATTTTGCTGGTTATTTTAGCTCTTGGTTGGATATTATTCTTGATATTACTGGGTTTTGTGTTTATTATCATTCCATTAATCGACTTACTTATTTAATCCAGTAATTGGGCATATTATGTAGAAACATAATATGCCCAAATTCTTTTTTATCCCATATAATCTCTTAATTTTTTACTTCTACTTGGATGTCTTAATTTTCTTAATGCTTTTGCTTCAATTTGCCTAATTCTTTCACGTGTTACTTCAAATTCACGTCCTACTTCTTCTAGTGTTCTTGCTTTTCCATCTTCTAACCCAAATCTTAATTTTAATACTTTTGCTTCTCTTGGCGTAAGAGTGTTCATTACATCTTCTAATTGTTCTTTTAATAAAGTATATGCTGCTGAGTCATGTGGAGCAGGGCTGTCATCGTCTTGTATAAAGTCACCTAAGTGGCTATCATCTTCTTCTCCTATTGGGGTTTCTAAAGATACTGGATCTTGTGCTATTTTTTGAATTTCCATTACTTTTTCAATTGGTATTTCCATTTCTTCTGCTATTTCTTCTGGGGTTGGTTCTCTTCCTAATTGTTGTAGTAAGTGTCTTGAAGTTCTAATTAATTTATTAATAGTTTCTACCATATGAACTGGAATTCTTATTGTTCTTGCTTGGTCTGCAATTGCTCTTGTTATTGCTTGTCTAATCCACCAAGTTGCATAAGTACTAAATTTAAATCCTTTTGTGTAATCAAATTTTTCAACTGCTTTTATTAGTCCCATGTTTCCTTCTTGAATTAAGTCTAAGAATAACATTCCTCTACCTACATATTTCTTTGCAATACTTACTACTAATCTTAAATTTGATTCTGCTAACTTTTGTTTTGCCTCTTCATCTCCCTCTAAAATCTTTTTTGCTAATTCTAATTCTTGCTCAAAAGTTAAAAGTGGTATTCGTCCTATTTCTCTTAAATACATTCTTACAGGATCGTCTACATTTATTCCTTCATAATTTGTTTCATCTGTTATTTCATCTAATTTTAAAAATTCTACTTCCTTTAAGTCCTCGATATCTGGTTCTTCTTCCATATCGTCTGCTAGTAGGTCTACTCCTAGTTCTTCAAATGCATCAAAAACTTGATCGATTTCGTCTGGATTTACATCATTTAACTCATTTGCTAAATCTCCATACGTAATTTGACCTTGTTCTTTTGCTTTTTTTATGATATTATTCATTTTTTCTTCTTTGATTTTTCCGCTATTTCCTTCTTTTGGTTGTTCTAATTCTTTTGATTGTTCTAATTCTTCTGGCTTTTCTGCTTTTTCTGTTTCTACTGTTTCTTCTGGTTCTTTGTTTTGTTCCTTTTTTGCCTCTTTTTTTGGTTTATTTTCTTCTTTTACTTCAGATTTTTTTGCTTCTTCTTTTTTAGGTTCTTCCTTTTTTACTTCCTTTTTCTTTGCTTCTTCTTTTTTAGGTTCTTCTTTTTTTACTGCTTTTTTCTTTGCTTCTTCTTTTTTAGCTTCTTCCTTTTTTACTTCCTTTTTCTTTACTTCTTCTTTTTTTGGTTCTACTTTTTTTGTTGTTTCTTTTTTCTTTTTCTCTACTTTCTTTTCTTCTGCTACTTTTTTAGTTTTTGGCTCTTTTTTATTTTCTACTTTTTCTTTTTTATTTGCCATTTTTTTATTTCACCCCTATTTTATTTTTGCTAATTGAATAATGATACTGCTTAATTCTTTTTCTAATTCTTGTTTTTGATTTGCTTCTAAATTGTTTTCTAATAATTCTAATATCTCATATTTACGATTTACCAACTTGTCCTTTTCATAGCTTTTTAAAATATCATCAATTGCTTTTTCTACATCTTGTATTTCATAATCATCTGCCATAATTTCTGTAATATGGTTTTGCTCTTCTTCTTCCAATATATCAATTATACTATTAATATTACTATTTCCTTTTTCAAATTCTTCATACAATTTTTTTAGAATTTTTTGATTGGTAATATCTTTAAAATCTTCTATTTTTATATTTTGTTTTATTGTTTGAAAAATTGTAATGTCTCCTGATAATAATATTGATATAATTGTATTTTCTCTCTTTTTTATTGCTTGTGGAGTTTCATTTGTTTCTTGTTTTATATGATGTACTGCTATTGGTTTAGGTTTGTCTAAATTTTTTTCTCCTCTTGCTTCTTTGTATAGAAGTTTGTTTACTTCTGCATAAATTGCCTCTTTTGATATGTCATATTGTTTGGCAATTTTTTCAATATAAACTTCCCTTTCCATGGTGTTGTCTACTTTAGATATTAATTTTGCAATTTCGTTTAAAAATTTTATTTTGTCATTTATATTTTCAAGGTTTAAGTTTTGCTTTAGTAATTTTACTTTAAATTCAATTATAGAAAGAGCCTTGTCTACTAATGCTTTAAATCTGCTGTTTCCATATTTTATAATGTATTCGTCTGGGTCTTTGGCACCTTCCATTTGTAATATTCTAATGTCACATCCCATTTCTTGTAAAATGTCTATTGCTCTAATTTTAGCATTTAGCCCTGCATCATCTGAGTCAAAACTTAAGATGATTTTTTCTGAACTTTTTCTAAGTAACCACCCTTGTGCTTGTGTTAAAGCTGTTCCGAAGTGGTGCTACTACATTTGTAATTCCTCTTTGATGAAGTGATATTACATCCATGTAGCCTTCTACTATAAGAATTTCTTTTATATCACCTTTTTTTGCAACGTTTAGCCCGAAATAGTTGTCTCCCTTTACTATAAACTACATTTTCAGGTGAGTTTATGTATTTTGGTTTTGAGTCATCTAAAACTCTGCCTCCAAAGGCAATAACTTTTCCTCTTACATCACAAATTGGAAACATTAGCCTATTTCTGTACCTGTCTATGTATTGACCTCTTTCGTTTCGATTTACTAAGCCTGATTCTAAAATTTCTTTTTCTTCAAATCCTTGCTTTTTTAATTCTTTATAGAGTTCATCAAATTTTCCTGAAAATCCTATTTTGAAAGATTTTAATGTTTCATTTGTTAGTTTCCTTTTTTTGATGTATTCTTGTGCTATTTTTGATTCTGGCTTGTACAAATTTTCGTGATAGTAGTTTGCTGCATATTCATTTACTTTGTAAACTTTTGATTTTAATAATTCTTTTGCTGTATCTGCTTTATTATCTAATGTAGGTAGTTGTATATTTGACCTTTCTGCTAGCATTTGAACTGCTTCAATAAAATTGATTCCTTCTATTTTTGTTAAAAATGTAAATACATTTCCTCCTACACCACAGCCAAAGCAATGAAATATTTGTCTGTCTGGTGATACTGAAAAAGATGGAGATTTTTCGTTGTGAAATGGACATAGTCCAAAGAAATTTCTTCCACTTCTTTTTAAATGCACATATTGTGATATTATATCTACTATATCATTGGTTTGCCTTACTTCATCTATAATTTCATCACTATATCGTTGCATTCTTTCACCACTTTCTTGTAATATATTTCAAATAAATATACGTAATTATATTATTCGACGTATTTTACATAAATCCTTCTTTGTTTGTCATTTTTTTCAATTTTATTTTTTCTTCTTCTCTGGCTTATATTTCATTTTGTGTTCTAAATTTGCCCAAAAATCCATTGCAATTGTCCTAATTTGAAGTTCTAATTTTACATATATTTTATTTTTTGGTAAAAAAATTGGAATTTCTAAAATCACATGATAACTGGAATACCCACTTTCTTTTGGATATGTTACATAGTCTTTTTCTTTTAATATATGGATTCCATCTATATTTTGTATTAAATCTTTAGTTGTAAAAATGTCTTTTTTTAATGGACATATTATTCTAATTCCTGCAATGTCATTTATGTTTTCAATCATGTTATAATAAGTAAGTTTCAAATTTCTATTTTTCATTTTGTTTATTATACTTTCTGGCTTTTTTATTCTAGTATCAATATGATCAATTAATTCATAATTATATAAAATTTTAAATTCGTCTTTTATAATTTCTATTTTATTTTTTAACTCTTTTATCGCAATAGAGTAAATAAACATTAATTTTTCAAAATTTTTGCATTCAACATTCAAAATCTCTTTTTGTTCAATAAAATCTCCCATCTTTGGCATCATAAATAGTCTCCTCCTCTTGTTATTTAATATATGCTTATATTATTACTTTATTGTTATGAATTGATATTTTGTTTGTGTTTTTTTAGTGAATTAATGCTTAAAAAAAATTGCCAAAAGATTTTAATTTCCTTTGACAATTTTGGTATTATTTAAATTTTTTTATTAATTCTTCTAGTGTAATTGTTTGCTTTTCTCCTGTTTTTATATTTTCAATTTCTAGTTCTTCTCCTTTTTGTTTATCTCCTAAAACAATTACATATGGTGTTCCAAGTATTTTGGCATCTTTTATTTTTGCTCCTATATTTATATTTTGTCTATCATCTAAAATTGCGTTAATTCCTTCTTTTTGTAATTTTTCATATAGCTCGTTTGCTTGTTTTGATTTTTCTTCATCATCCATTTTAGGAATGATTTGAACTTTGTATGGAGCAATATTTTCTGGCAAAGAAAATCCACATGGTCCCCATTTTTCATCTTTAATTAAGGATTGTTCATATAAAGCTGCTAAAGTTCTACTTACTCCAATTCCATAACATCCCATATAATATAATGCTTCTTTTCCTTCTTGGTTTATATATTTTCCATTCATAATTTCAGAATATCTTGTTCCTAATTGAAAAATATGTCCTAATTCCATTGTTCTTATTTCTTTAAAGTTTGAAATATCTTTTATTCCATATTCTTCTTCTAAATATTCTTGATAATTTTCTTTTTCTAATATTTCTGTATTTAGCCCTACTCCTGTTTCTTCATTGTATAATATTTTATCCTCACCTTGAGTAGATACTAACATGAATTCTTCTGATTTTTTTCCTCCCATTGCTCCATTATCTGCAACAATTGGAATTACTTTCATTCCGATTTTTTGAAAAATTTCCATAAATGCTTTTTTTACATTTTCATAAGATTTTGCCATTGCTTTTTCATCTAAGTCAAAACTGTATGCATCTAACATTGGAAAGGCTTTTCCTCTTAATAAATATCCTCTTGTTCTTATTTCGTTTCTGTATTTTTCTCCAATTTGATAATATGTTACTGGTAAGTTTTTATAAGATTTTAATTTTTCTCTTGCAAATTCAAGTATCGCTTCCTCTCCTGTTGGTGCTAAACAAAATGTTCCTTTATTTGATTGCGTAATTAGCATTGTTCCATCTTGTACATAATCATCATATCTTCCTGAGTTTTTCCATATTGTATCTGGTTGTAATGTTGGAAGTAATACTTCGATACATCCATATTTATTTAATGTTTCTTCAATTATTTGTTCTATTTTTTTTCTTACTAATAAAGGAACTGTATTGTACCCAAATATACCTGCTCCATATTGTACTAATTGTCCTGTTTGTATTAATATGCTTTGACCTGGATACATTTCGTCTATATTGTTTAGTTTTGTATTTCCAAATCCTGTTCCGTGATAATTTCATATTTTATTCCTCTTTTCCATCATTTTTTTCTAATTGAACTGGTTCTTGTTCTTCTTTTTGCTCTATCAATTCATCTATTACGATTTGTTTATTTTCATCCATTTTGTATTTTGGTAATTCGGGGAGTTCTTCTAAAGAGCTGTAGCCAAATTTCCTTAAGAAGTCTTCTGTTGTTTTATATGACATTGGTTTACCTGGTAAATCTATTTTTCCGGCTTCTTCTATTAATCCATATTCTAGCAATTTGTAAACACATGCATCTGCCGAAACTCCACGTATTGATTCTATTTCTGCTCTTGTTATTTTAGGATTATATGCAATTATTGCTAATGTTTCTAAAGCTGCATTTGATAAGTTTGGTTGATTTCTTTTGTCTAATACAGGATATATATAATCATATAGTTCTTTTTTGGTTCCTAATTGATATGAATCTTCTAATTTTATTATTTCTATCCCTCTATCTTTTTTTTTGTATTCTTCTTGCATGCTTGATATTATATTTTCTATATCTTCTTCTGCAATTTCCAAACTTAAGACTAGTTCTTTTTTATTTACGGGTCTTCCTGCAGAAAAAAGGATTGCTTCTATTATTGATTTTGCTTTTTCTATTTGCATTTTGGGTAACATATCCTCCTTTTATAATATTTATTATTATGTCACGAAAGTATGATTTTGTCAATATTTTTAAATTTTTCTTGCACTTTTTAATTTGATGTGATAATATAATGAAAATATTAATTTTTATTTTTATGGAGGTTCTTTATGGAGGAAAAGAAAAATTTAGAAGTCGTTTCTGGAGATGGTAAAAATTTAGATATTTCACCTGTTTATGACCATTTAAATGCAGGAACGCCAAAATCTGCCGAAAGTAAACCTACAAATATTGTTATTCCTAAGGAAAAAAAACATGATGTTAAAGATAAAAAAGATGACAATGAACATAAAAGTTGCGAAAAAAAAGAAGAAAATTGATTCTTCTTTTTTTATTTTCCATTATTATTTACTTGCCATTCTAATATTGGAAATCCTTGATTTTCGTTTGATTCGTCTACTTTCCATTCTTCCTTTTCATTATCTCCATTTAATTCTGTTATGAATTCCGGCTTTTTCATTTGTTCTTCTGTTCTACTTTCTGCTTGTCCTACTATATCTTCTTCATCTATTGCTCCTTTATTTGTTCCTTCTAAGTAATAACAATTTGTAAAAGTTACTTCTGGTGCAGGATTTCCAAGTCCTGCTATTCCCCCTTGATCATTTGTTGTTCCGTTAACTTTTCCAATGTTGTAGCTATTTTTTATTTCTCCTCCTCCATCATGGGGTACCCATGCTATTCCTCCTACATAATTGTTTTTAGCAATTACTTCTCCTATATTATAGCAATTCTCTATATTTCCTTTTGTATTTTCACTACCTAAAAGCCCTACAATTCCTCCTGCTCGATAATATGCTGTTACTATTCCCGTATTATAACATTTTTTTATTGTGCTATCTTCATATACAATTCCACTTATTCCTCCTGCTTGTCCTTCTTTTCCATTGTCTATTCCTTCTCCTTTTCCTTCTACTTTACCTGTATTATAACAATTTTCTATTGTGCTTGAATATCTCGTCGTACCAGATATACCTCCAACATGCATTCCTTTATTTGCAGTTATATTTCCTATATTGCTTGAATTAGTTACTTTTCCATATCCTAGCCTGCCTACTATTCCTCCTACTTGTGCATAAATGTTTTCATCTTGATCTTCTCCATTAGCTTCTATTTCTCCACTATTAGAACAATTATTTACTGTAGCTGTATCACAATATCCTACTGTTCCTCCTACATATCTGTTTCCTGTTACAGGTCCTTCATTCTCACACAATTCTACTTTTGTTCCTTCTGTATAATTTCCTCCAACTATTCCTCCTGTATTTTGGTTTCCTTCTATTGCTGCTTTATTTGTACATAATGTTACTACTCCTCCATTTTTGTTATCCCCAACTATTCCCCCTGCATCTTTGTAACTATCTATAATTTTTCCCATGTTTACACTTTCTGTTATAGTTCCTCCTCCATTCCATCCTGCTATTCCAGCTACGTTTTCTGTTGCAGTTCCTGTTGAAGTTATGTTTCCTTTATTAATGCATTTTCTTATTTTTCCTGTATTATTCCCCACTATTCCTGATATGCATCCATTTATTGTTGATACATTTCCTGCATTTTCGCAATTTTCAACTGTTCCATTATTAATATTATGCCCCACAATTCCACCTATTGAAATATCCACATATTTTTCTGTATCAACTGCTTCAAATTCTTGAAGATTTGCACTGTTTCTACATGAAATTATTGTTCCTCCTTCATTTCTTCCTGCTATTCCTCCTGAAAATTTCTTAACATTTATTTCTCCATTATTGATATTTACATTTTCAACTCTTCCTCTATTATACCCAACTAGCATTCCTGCATACTGCTTTGTATTTGTTAAATTTCCATTCTTTATTGTTAAATTCTTTAATACAGCTGTCGTTCCCGTTTCTCCAAATAGTCCTACTCTTTCTTTGTCACTTGATATATATAATCCTACTAATGCATAGTTTTCTCCATCAAATGTTCCTTCAAATTTATTTGTGCTATTTCCTATTGGTGTAAATCCAGTTCCTGTTGTTAGTTCTTTTATTAATTCTTCATTTCCGTTTATTCCATTTATGTCTCCATAGTCTTTTCTTTTTGCATCTACATATGATTTTTCTGAATTGAAGTCTAAACTTAAATCTAGTTTTACTATTTTTCCCGTATATTTATTTCCTCCTGCTACTTCTTTTGAAAATTCTACTAGATCTTCTATGCTTTCTATTAGATATGGATTTTCTTCTGTACCCTCGCCTGATAATGTTCCTGGTCCTTTATCCACTACTTGAGCAATTTCTACTAATTGCTTTTCTATTTCTTGTAAGTCTTTTTCTTCTTGCTCTTTGGCTTCTTCTGTTTTCTTTGCTGCTTCTATTGCTTTTGATAATATTCCATTTTCTCCTGTTAAACTTGCTATTGATATTCCTGCCAATATCAATAGTATTATTATTGTTACTATTAATGCTATTAATGTTATTCCTTTTGTTGCATTGTTACTAGTTACAAATGAGTTGTATTTTACATTTGATTTCTTCATTTTTATTCCTCACTTTCCACTTTCTTTGGTATTAGTTTGTGCTTTTTTTCTTAAATTATGTTATGTTTGTGTTACTATTCTTGCATTTTTATTCTAACATACTAATTTTTCTTTGTAAATGTTTTTTTCGAATTTCTGCTTTTATTTCATTATGTTATGATCTATTTTTAATTTACTATTTTTTTCATTACACAAAAAAGCTAAGAATTTTTTAGTTTCCTAGCTTTTTCTTATTATTTTATTATCTCTATTTTTACTTGCTTTCCAGAAAATGCAAATACCATTTTTGTTATATTTGTAAATCCTCTTTCTTTTAGGTTGTCTTCGTATTTCTTTTCTTCTATTTGCATTTTTGCATTTTCTATTGTATCTTCTAACGTTTTTTCTTCATCTTTTTCTAATACTTTAAATTCCATTATAAAACTATTTGCATTTTTGTCTTTTGGCTCTAGCATTATGTCATATCTTCCTATTCCTGATTCTCTATTTGAATTTACATAGTAGCTATCTTTTAGCCCTACTAGCATTCCTAGTACAAATGCATGGTAGAAATTTTCAGCTGTGTTTTTTCCTACATCCATAAAACTAAACATTTGCTCTACTAATATTTTAAACTTTTTTTCAAATTCTTTTAGGTTTAATGTTATTAAGTCTTTTAGTATTGTGTTTAAATCATTTCCTATTACTTTGTCTCTAAACCAATCTCTTATTATGTTCTGGAATAGTGCTTTTATTTCATAATTTGGTATTTTTACTTTATATCTACTTTCTGATATGTTTACTTCTTCTTCTATTTTTAAATATCCTGTTCCTACTAATAATCCCCAAATATTGTCTTCGTTATTTTCTATTCCTACTATTACTGTTTCTTGGTCTGCTACTACTTCTATTGTTTCTCCTTTTAATAGTCTTTCTATTTTTTCTTTTACTGTACTTGAATTTTTTAATATTAATTTTATTATATCATTTGAACTTGTATTTACCCAGTATGGCATTAATTTTCTATCTGCTAAATAATTTATTATGCTCCATGGATTATATATTCCACTTAAATCTCCTATTTTATATCCATCATACCATCTTTTTATTTCTTCTTTGTCTTCTTCTATTTCAAAGTCTCTTAACACTTTTTCCATTTCTTGTGTTGTTATTCCAAAGTCATCATTAAATTCATTGTCTAATAACGTGTATACTTTAAAATTATTTGCTCCGGCTGAATATACTTTCTTTGGCTACTCTTGATACTCCTGTTATTACTGTTTTTTCTAAGTATTGATTATCTTTAAATGTTGTTCCATAAAATGTTTTGAAAAATTTTACTGCTTCTTCATAATATCCTTCTACATATGCATTTTGCAATGGTACATCATATTCGTCTACTAATAACATTACTGGTCTTTCATGATGTCTACTTAAGTATTTTGATAATTCTTTTACACTGTTTTTTAAGTCTGTTTCATTTTCTTTTCCAAATAGTATTTCTTTTATTTTTTCTTTTTCCTCTGGGTATATTTTATCACTATCTAATAAATATCTATGCTCTTGATACATATCTAATATTGCAGTTTTTAAGTCTAATATCATTTTTTCATAGTTTGTATCTACTACATCTTTTAATGTTATATAGATACATGGGTAATAATTCATTTTTGATGTGTATTTTTCTTCCTGTTCTAGTATTTTCAACCCTTTAAATAATTCTTTACTGTCTTTGCAGTTTATATCAAAATAATATTTTAGCATGCTCATGTTTAACGTTTTTCCAAATCTTCTTGGGCGTGTTACTAGTATTACTCTGCTTCCATTGTCTATTATGTGCTTTATATACATACTTTTGTCTATATAGTAATTTTCTCTTATTCTTAATCCTTTAAAGTCACTTTCTCCTATTCCTATTACAGGTAAACTCATTTTTTCTTTACCTCCCTATTTTATTTTTCTCTCTTTTTTTGCTTTTATTCTACTATATTAAAAAAAGAAAAGCAAGTTTTTGTATACAAAATTACTTTCCTTTTTTATTACTATTATTGCCATTCTAATATTGAAAATCTACTATTTTTGTTCTGTTCCTTCTATTTTGCGTATTATAGCAATTTTGAAGAAAATTAATTCTTCTTTTTTGATGCTGTAAATCGTTCTACACTAAGTGCTACACGCCGGGCAAGACCACACGGAACGAACGATTATTGTTGCTATTGCCATTGTTGTTGTTCGCATAGAACACACCGGCATTTGTGCCATTATTGTAATTGCCTCCACGATTGAAGAACGGATTGCTCGAGTAAACGAAGTTAGAGTAGTACAGTTTAATCCCAAGTATATTTAATTTTTCTTCGGGTGCTTACGCACCCATCTTTATACATTTATTCTAACATAAATACCCGTTGTAAATGGTAAAATAATATGTAGGAAAATGGCAAAAAAAAATGTCGTTTTTCCTACATATTTTTTGTGTCATCAA
>CANQHU010000034.1 GCA_947623945.1 uncultured Clostridia bacterium
TAAAATAAAAATACAATTTATATATACAAGTTATTGAATATATGATATACTGATACCATCAGTTGATTAATCAAATTGTTTTTTTTGAGCAAAATTTGGGAGGAAAATTTTTCGCAAATAACTTCCTTAATCGCTCCAACAACGAATCTGTTCGAACTTTTATATAGAACAGATAGATACAAAATCAATCAGAATTAAAATGGTTGATTTTTTGTTTACAATGTATAAAATTATAGAAAACGAAAGGAATATCATAAGTGGAGCAAATTGTAAGTAGAAATGAATTAATAGATAAAATAATACAAAATGAAAATCTACATCCTGGAGATAAAATTTCATATGATAAACTTGTTGAATTGTCAAATAAATATAATATTGCTCCATATACATTAGCAGTCAATATATTTGGAGTAACACAAGCACAATTTCAAGCCATACATTCCAAAAGTTCAAATGCTAAGAATTTTATTATTTTAAAATATTTAATACCTGAAATGATAGAAAATGCAATAAGTTTTAGAAGTATAATCATGCAAAATGAACAATTAAAGGAAGGTAGTCTTATAAATTATGAACAATTACAGTATATCTCAGAAAAATATAATATACCTGAAAAGATATTAGCTATAAATGTTTTACAAATTTCGGAATATTCATATAGAAAGATTAAGAATAATTCTGATATAAATGCGATGGTTTTTCATAGGCAAAAACGAAGAAATAATCAAACTGCTCAAAAAAATGAAGAAATAAGTCATTTAAGACAAGAAATATTAACAAATGAAAATATAAGAATTGGAGATAAAATAAATTACGAAAAACTATCTCAATTGTCAAAAAAATATCAAATTGATGAAAAAAAACTGGCTATGGATATACTTGGAATTACATTAAGTTCTTTCAATCATATAAAGTCAGATAAAAAAAGAAATGCTATAATTTTAAGAGAATTTTTAAGTGATGAAGAATTAAAAAAGTTTTCAGTAAAAATCTTAGATATAGAAGGGTTAGAATCATATACTCAAATTGATTACCAAATACTACAAGGACTTTCAGAAAAATATTCTATAAATGAAAGAATTTTAGCACTAAATATTTTAGGACTTACAGAAAGCCAATATTGGAATATGAAATATAATCACAATAAGAAGGCTTATGTATTAAAAGGAGAATACAAAAAAACAAAACCGGAAGAATTGCGAAAATTGAAATTAAAAATATTTGAACAAGAAAAATTATCAACTGGGAAAAGAATTTCTTATGAAGAAATACAAAGTATACAGAAAAAATATGATATGCCATTAGATGAATTATTGTATATCTTAGGAATAACTAAATATGCTTATAACTTTATTAAAAGTGAAAGAAGATATAGTTCTATTGTTAAAGATATGGATACATATTTGATTACTCAAATTTTATCAGAAACTATGGAAAAAGAAAAATATTATACTAAAGATGAAATAGAACAGATTTGTAAAACTAATAATATTTCATTACAAGACTTTTTTGATTATATTCTAGGAAAAGCAGTATATTTCGGACGTGATGATTATGAAAGATTATTAAATTGTAAAGGGAAAATATGGATTGGTGATAAAAGTAAATTATCAAATGAATTTGTTAATAGAAATTTAAATCAAATTAGAGAAATTGCAAGAAAAGTAAGCAATTATATTTACTATAAATATAATTGTAAAAAAAGAAAATTAGAAAAGGATGATTTAGAACAAGAGGCATTAATTTTAATAATTGAAACTTGTGGAGATTTAGAAAAAAATTTTGATGATGATGAACTATCAAGAATGATTTATTTAAGGGCTAGAACTAATATGTTAAAGCATATTGGTGCAGAATCAAAAGTTGTAAGCATATCTGGATATTATAAAAAATATCGAGAAAAAGGAGATAACAAAAATATTGATTTGACAATAAAAGATGAAAATGCTGACACAGAGAAAGAGGCTATAGAACACTATGAAAGTGAAATTGAAGAAATTTCTATTATAGGTTACTTATCTAAATTAGTAGAAGAAGGTTATGATAGGAATAATGCTTTGGAAAAAACGGCAAATGTTTTTGAAATTGATAAAGAAACAATGCTTGAAGCACTTAAGGAAGAACTCCTAAAACGTGGAAAAGTTAAAAAAACAGATAAAGGAGAATATATTTTAGGTGATTAAAAGAAATAACAAACCTTGTTTTCAATACATTAGAATTAGACATATAATATTAAAGATAACATAAATAATATTTTAATTCAACTCTTGCAATTTATTAAATCTATGATATACTTTAATAAAAATAAAAAAATAAAAGGAGAAATCAAAATGTATAACTTTGCAGAAATAGAAAAAAAATGGCAGGAATATTGGGAAAAAAACAAAACATTTAAAACAGATGCTTGGGACTTTTCAAAGCCTAAGTTTTATGCACTTGACATGTTTCCATATCCATCAGGAGTAGGACTTCATGCAGGACATCCTGAAGGATATACTGCAACAGACATAGTATCACGTATGAAAAGAATGCAAGGATATAACGTACTTCATCCAATGGGATATGACTCTTTTGGACTTCCAGCAGAGCAATACGCAATTCAAACAGGAAATCATCCTGCAAAATTCACAGAAGAAAATATAAAAACATTTGAAGGCCAATTAAAAAGATTAGGCTTTTCATATGATTGGGATAGAGAAATATCTACTAGTGATCCAAGTTTTTACAAATGGACACAATGGATATTTAAAAAATTATATGAAGATGGATATGCTAAACAAATTAATATGCCAGTAAATTGGTGTGAAGAACTAGGAACAGTTTTAGCAAATGATGAAGTAATAGATGGTAAGAGTGAAAGAGGCGGATACCCTGTAATACGTAAATACATGAAACAATGGATTATAGATATACCTGCTTTTGCTGAAAAACTTTTAAGTGGATTAGATGAAATCGATTGGCCAGAATCAACAAAAGAAATGCAAAGAAATTGGATTGGAAAATCTGAAGGTGTAGAAGTAGAATTTAAAATAAAAGACGGTGGAAAATTTTCAATATTTACTACATGTATAGAAACCATATATGGTATTACTTTTATGGTATTAGCTCCTGAGAACAAATTAGTAGATGAGTTAAAAGATAAAATAAAAAACTGGGATGAAGTAACTAAATACAGAGAAGAAACAGCTAAAAAATCAGACTTTGATAGAACAGAACTTAATAAAACAAAAAGTGGTGTTAAATTAGATGGAGTATTTGCAATCAACCCTGTTAATGGCAAAGAAGTTCCTATATTTTTAGGAGACTTTGTTTTAGCAAGTTATGGGACTGGAGCGGTTATGGCAGTACCAAGTCATGATCAAAGAGACTATGAATATGCAAAAGAGCATAATATACCTATGATTCAAGTAATTGATGGAAAAGACACATCAGAATGTGCTTTTGAAAAACAAGATTATCTTGGCAAAGGATGTAAATTAATTAATAGTGAAGAATTTACAGGATTAACAGTAGAAGAAGCAAAAGAAGCTATAACAAATAAACTAATTGAAATGGGATGTGGAAAGAAGAAAAACAATTATCATATTAGAGAATGGATTTTTGCACGTCAAAGATTTTGGGGAGAACCAATACCAATTATCCACCTAGAAGATGGTAGAGACGTTGTATTAGAAGATAAAGACTTACCTTTAATATTACCAGAAATGGATGATTACAAAGGTAAAAATGGTGAAGCTCCATTAGAAAATGCCATCGAATGGAAAAATGTTGAAGTAGATGGAGTAAAAGGAGTAAGGGAAACCGCTACAATGCCAGGTTCAGCAGGTTCAAGTTGGTATTTCTTAAGATATATAGACCCAACCAATGAAAAAGTTTTTGCAGATCCTAAGTTAATTGAACATTGGATGCCAGTTGATTTATATGTAGGAGGACCAGAGCACGCGGTTGGACATTTATTGTATTCTAGAATGTGGAATAATTATTTATATGATAAAGGTTTAGTTAGTGTAAAAGAACCATTTAAAAAATTAGTACATCAAGGAATGATATTAGGTTCAAATGGTATAAAAATGGGTAAACGTTTTCCAAAATATGTAGTAAATCCAGATGACATAGCAAGAGAATATGGAGCAGATACCCTTAGAATGTATGAAATGTTTATGGGACCACTTGAGGCAGACAAACCATGGAATGATGAATCTGTTAGAGGTATAAAAAAATTCTTGGACCGTGTATGGAGATTATATCATGAAGAAATAAGAGAATTTAAAGACAATCCAAATTTGGATAAAATATATAATCAAACAGTAAAGAAAGTAACTGATGATTATGAATCATTAAACTTCAATACTGCAATATCACAAATGATGATATTTGTAAATGCAGTATATAAAGAAAATACATGGAATTTAGAATATGCTAAAAATTTCGTTAAATTGTTAAATCCAATAGTTCCACACATTACAGAAGAAATATGGAGCGAAGTATTTAATAATAAAGAATCTATTGCATATGAGCCTTGGCCAACATATGATAAATCAAAATTAATAAATGACACATATGAAATGGTAGTACAAATAAATGGTAAAATAAGAGGAAAAATAGAAGTACCAACTTCATATACAGAAGAAGAAATGAAATCTACTGCAAAAAACTTAGATAATATAAAAGAAAAACTAGAAGGCAAAACTATTGTAAAGGAAATAGTTGTACCTAAAAAATTAGTTAATATAGTTGTTAAATAATTAATATAAAAACAACTAAAAGAAATAAAAAAGGGAGAAAAGCCAAGATGGGATTTTTTGATAAATTAAAACAAGGGATGGGAAAAACAAAAAGTTCATTCAATGAAAAAATAAACAATATATTTAGTAATTTTAGAAAAGTAGATGAAGAATTTTTAGATGAATTAGAAGAAATATTAATAATGTCAGATATAGGGATGGACACATCAGTAAAAATTATAGGAAACTTAAGAGAAAGACTAAAAAAGGAAAAAATAGAAGACGAAGAAGAAGTAAAACAAGTATTAAGAGAAGAAATGCAAAAAATATTAGACATAACTGACATCAGTTTAAAATTAAACACAAAACCATCTGTAATTTTAGTAGTTGGAGTAAATGGTGTAGGAAAAACCACTTCAATAGGTAAAATTGCAAATCGCTTAGCAAAAGATGGAAAAAAAGTAGTAGTTGCAGCAGCCGATACATTTAGAGCAGCAGCAGTAGAACAATTAGAAATATGGGCTAAAAGAGCAGGAGCAGATATTGTAAAAAGAGATGAAGGAGTAGACCCTGCTTCAGTTGTATATGATGCAATAAAAATAACAAAAGAAAAAGGGGCAGATGTTTTAATAGTAGATACAGCAGGAAGATTGCATAATAAAAAATACTTAATGGATGAATTAAATAAAATTCAAAAAGTAATAAATAAAGAAATGCAAGAAGCGGATAAAGAAGTATTATTAGTAATAGATGGAACCACAGGACAAAATGCAATAGCACAAGTAAAAGCATTTAAAGAAGAAGCAGATATTACTGGATTAGTTTTAACTAAACTAGATGGAACAGCCAAAGGTGGAGTAGTAATTGGAATAGTAGAAGAAAACAAAATTCCTGTAAAATTTATAGGAGTAGGAGAACAAATTGACGATATGGAAATCTTCAATTCGGAAGATTTTGTAAAAGCTATTATTTAAACAAAGGAGAGAACCTTATGGAAGAGAATAAAAAACAAGAAACAATATTAGATACTGCTAACACTAAAGAAACAATAAATAAAAGTAAAAAGAAAAAAAACAAATCGAGAATGTTAATTGTAATCTTATTTTTACTAGTATTTATAGGTATTAGCTATGTTCAACTAAGATCAAGTTATTTAGAATACAAAGAACTTGGTGACCAATATATAAATATTTTTTACACCAATATAACTTATAGATATGGAATCATGGCAGCTAGCTTTATATTTTTATACATTGTAATATATTTTACAAACGTAGGAATAAAAAAAGGATTAAAACCATTTTTTGATAAAGAAAAAAAACCATTACCAAAATTATTGAACAAATCTTTAGCATTAGTTATTTCAGCAATTGTAAGTATTATGGTATCAGCATCATTAATGCAAAAATTAATGCTATTTACAAATGCAACATCATTTGGAATCCAAGATTCAATATTTGGACTAGATATAGCTTTTTACATGTTCCAAAAACCAATAATAGAAACAATGATTTTTTACATTACAGTTTTATTTATAGGATTATCAATATATATGGCATTATATTATGTAATAATATTCAATCGATTTTTCGATGGAATAGATGGAAATATGTTTAAAAATAGCTTATTCATGAAAAAATTAATAAGAAACATTTTGTTAATTACTACAGGAATTGCAATTTTAACAGCTTTCAACACACAAAATATGATGTTTGGCAAACTACTAACAATAAAAGATGATGTAGAAATTGTAGGTGCGGGAATAACAGAAACATCAATACAATTATGGGGATATATAATATTTGCATTTATTATCGTAATTTTTGTATATAGAGCTTTAAAATATTTCAAAGAAGGAATTACTAGTAAAGTCTTAAAAAATTTAGCAGTTATACCAGGATATTTAGTTGTATTATTTTTAGGTATGTCAATTTTTGATATGTTATTTGTTGGCTCAAATGAGTTAGACAAAGAAAAGCAATACATTGCAGAGAACATTAATAGTACCAAAAATGCTTATAATATTAATATAGAAGAAATAAACATTGAAAATTCAGGAACAATTACAGAAGAAGAAGTAAAAAAGAATAGTAGCATAGTGAATAATATACCAATTATAAGTAAAGATGCTGTATTAAAAACATTGCAAGACAGTCAAACTGAAACACGGATATTTTTCTTATCAGAATGCAAATCTAGCAAAATATGCAATTAATGGAGAAGAAAAATTAGTATATGTAGCACCAAGAGAAATTATAAATTCAGGAAGAACATATAATAACAAAACCTATGAATATACACACGGAATGGGAGCAATTATAGCATCTGCAACAGAAAGCACAGAATCAGGAAACATTAAATATTTGCAAAAAGAAGTATCAGGAAAAGACGAACAAATTAAAATAAAACAGCCACAAATTTATTTTGGACTAGAAACAAACGAAATTATTGCAACTAATGCAAAAAACAAACAAGAATATGACTATACAGATGAAAATGGAACAGATTATACATCTATATATAATGGTAAATCTGGATTACAATTAGGCTTTTTTGATAGACTAGTACTAGGAATTGCAGAAGGAGATTTAAACTTAGCATTTTCAAATGAAATAACAAATGAAAGCAAAATATTAATAAATCGTAATATTATAGAAAGAGCAAAAAAAGCAATACCTTATTTAATTTATGATAATAATCCATATACAGTAATAACAAATGATGGAAGAATTTTATGGGTATTAGATGCATATACAGTATCAAATAGCTATCCATATTCACAATACACAACAATTGAGCACAATGGAATGAGAGAAAATATAAATTACATTAGAAACTCTGTTAAAGTAATAGTAGATGCATATGATGGAACAATGTCTTTCTATATAACAGATAGAAATGATCCAATTATTATGGCATATAGAAATATATATAAATCATTATTTGTAGATTTAGATGAAGAAATACCAGAGGATATTTCAAATTATTTTGTATATCCAAAATTCTTATATGATGTACAAACTGAAATTTTAAAAATATATCATAATGTAAAGCCGGAAGTATTATATAGAGCAGATGATTTATGGGATGGCGTAAAATATAACAGTGTAAGAAACACAAGATCATCAGGAAGTTATATTGAAGCATATTACACTTTAGTAAAAAACGGAAATAGTGAAAAATTAGGATTAATACAAGTATATACGCCAGAAGAAAAGCAAAATGTCATTTCTTATTTAGTAGGAATAACAGAAAAAAATGCCAACAAACTACAATTATACAAATTTTCAGCAGACAGTAATATAGTAGGGCCAATGCAATTAGACACTCAAATAGAAGAAGATGAAGCAATTGCAAGCCAATTAGATCAATTAAATATAACAGGAACAAAACTCACAAAACGAATGATTATTGTACCAATCAATAATACACTATTATATGTAGAACCAATTTATCAAACAGCACTAAACGAATCAGAAATACCTGTTTTAAAGAAAGTAATTGTAGCATCAGGAAGCAAAGTAGCAATAGGAGATAATTTAGGAGAGGCATTACAAAATTTACTATCTACTTATGCAGTCAATATCGAAGTAGAAAACACAGATGACATAGATGGACTAATAGAAGCAATTATAAGAGCAAACAAAAACCTAACAGACTCTACAAATAACAACAACTGGGAAATGATGGGAAATGATATTAAAAAACTACAAGAATTAATAACATCCTTAGAAACACTAAAAGAAGAAGAAAACAAAAAACAAGAAGAATTAGACAAAATGTCTGATAATACAGATACAACAACCACCAACAACTCAAACACCACGAAAAATAGCAACACCACATCAACCAACATAATAAAAAAATCAAAATAAATATAAATAAAAGAATAAATAACAAAAAAATCCACTATAATAAATAAAGGTGGATTTTTTATGTGGTCAAAAAACAAAAAAGAAAAATTATTAGAAAAATCAATTAACAATTTAAGCAACACATTAGAAAAAGGAAATTATATAGAATGGGCATATATTTTGCGGAAATAAAAAAGAAATAATAGTAAGAAATTTAATTGCAGGAATTTTTAGAGGAGTAGGAATAGGCATAGGCATAACAATTATCACTGCTATTTTAGTAATAATCTTACAAAAAATAGTCACATTAAACATTCCAGTAATAGGAGAATACATTGCAGACATCGTAGAAATAGTGGAAAAAAGTAGGTAGGTCAACGTAGGGACAGTCAATGTGGGGATCAATGTGGGGACAGGCACTAAAGCTACCAAAATGTCAATGTGGGGACAGGCACAACAACCGCACAACAACCGCACAAAAAAAAGATATGAATTTAATCATATCTCTAATTTATAAAATACTTTTTTTCCTTTTTTCAAAATAGCATATCCATCATTAAAATCTTTATCAGATAAAACATAATTAATGTCAGTTATTTTTTTATCATTCAAAGAAATACCGCCTTGTGAAATTAAAGTTCTTGCTTGACCCTTTGAAGGTGCAATTCCTGTTAAAACAATAGCATCTACAATAGAAGTATTTGATGTTTCTAATTTTATAGTAGGCATGTTATCAAGATTTCCTTGACCATTAAACAGTGCATTAGATGCTTCTTCAGCTTTTTTTGCTTCTGACTCTCCATGAATTAGTTTTGTAATTTCGAAAGCTAGAACTTTTTTGGCTTCATTTATTCTTTCATCTTTATAAGAACAAAGTTCTTTAATTTTTTCTAACGGTAAAAAAGTAAGCATTTTAAACACATTTTCAACACTTTCATCTTCCACATTTCTCCAATATTGATAGAACTCGTAAGGAGAAGTTTTTTCAGGAGATAGCCATAAAGCGCCTTTTTCAGTCTTTCCCATTTTTTTACCTTCTTTGGTTGTTAATAATTTAAATGTTAAACCAAAAGAATCATCTTTTCCAATTTTTCTAATTAATTCAACTCCTCCAATGATGTTAGACCATTGATCATTTCCACCTATTTGCAACTTACAACCATATTTATTATATAAATATAAAAAATCATAAGACTGCATTAGCATATAACTCATTTCAAAAAAAGTTAAACCAGTTTCCAATCGTTGTTTGTAACATTCTGCAGCAAGCATTTTATTAACTGAAAAAAGACTACCAATTTCACGAACAAAATCAATGAACTTTAAGTCTAATAACCAATCTGCATTATTTACAATAATAGCACCATTTTCACCTTCGAAACTTACAAACTTTTCAATTTGTTTTTTGAGGCAATTAACATTATAATCTAACTCTTCGCGAGAAAGCATTTTCCTCATATCTGTTTTTCCAGACGGATCTCCGAATTGTTGCTGTACCACCACCAACTAAAATAATTGGTTTATGACCAAATTTTTGCATATGGCTTGCAACCATTAAAGAAACAAAATGACCAACATGCAAACTATCTGCAGTTGGATCAATTCCAATATAAAAAGGAACAGACTCTTTTCCAAAAAGTTCTTTTATTTCTTTTGGGTGGGTTAGTTGTTCAATATAACCTCTTTCTTCAAGTATTTCGAAAACATTTTTCATTGCTTTTTACACCTTTCTATTTATTCTATTGATTGCTTTCAAGCCTACCAATAGCATTTTTTAACTCTTCTATACTATTTATTTCTTTTTGATAATTTTGAAATTCTTCATATTCTAAAAATCTATTCAAATTTTTTACAGAAATTCCTGTATGATTAGAAATTGTATTAAGAGAGTTTTCTAATCCATTTTCTTCTACATAAGATTTAAAAACCGAAAATTCAGCACCATCTTTTGTACTGCATTTAGGACATACATTTCCCTCTGACATATAAAAACTTCCGCATCTGCTACATCTATTTAGTTCCATAATATTCCTTCCTTTCATCTTTTGACAAATTTTCCTAAAATTTACTGTATTGTATCATATTTTTTACGATTTGCCAATAGAAAAAATAAAATATACTTGACAAATTTATATAAAAATATATAATAAGAAAAGTAAAAAATAAGGAGGTAAAATTTATGAAAGCATTTGTATGTAAGGTATGTGGATATATTCACTTTGGTGAAGAAGCACCAGAAAGATGTCCACAATGTGGAGTAGGAAAAGAAATGTTTGAAGAAAGAAAAGAACAAGTAGGTGCAAACGAGTATGCAGATGAGCATAAAATAGGGGTAGCAAAAGGATTAGATGAAGAAGTTGTAAAAGGATTAAAAGACAATTTTACAGGAGAATGTACAGAAGTAGGAATGTACTTAGCAATGAGTCGTCAAGCAGACAGAGAAGGATATCCAGAAATTGCAGAAGCATTTAAAAGATATGCTTTTGAAGAAGCAGAACATGCTGCTAAATTTGCAGAATTATTAGGAGAAATAGTATATCCAGACACTAAAAAGAACTTAACATTAAGAGCAGAAGCAGAATGTGGAGCTTGCAAAGGTAAAAAAGAATTAGCAACAAGAGCAAAAGAATTAGGATATGATGCAATTCATGATACAGTACATGAAATGTGCAAAGATGAAGCAAGACACGGAAAAGGATTTGAAGGATTATTAAAAAGATATTTTAAATAAAAAAGATAAGGGAGATGAAATCTAAAAAATGATTCATCTCCCTTAATAATCTATTGGCAATTTTTCAAATTATCAAATTTTTCATAAAAATCAAAACAAGCCTTTTTCAAATTAACTGGTTTTAAATTTCTATCAGTAAAACAATGTTTAGTTTCACCTGTCAAAACAATATCGCCAGTCTTTTTATTTACAACATTATATCCCATGGTTAAACGAACGCCATTAAATTCTTTTACAAAAGGTTTGATTATAATAACATCATCAAAGGTAACATGCCTTTTAAAATCTAAACTAACACCAAGAACTGGAATCATAATTCCCTGTTCTTCAAAAGCAGAATAAGGCATATTGCTAAAATCTAACATATCACATCTAGCCTCTTCTAAAAAGCGAATATAATTGGAATGATGAACAATTCCCATTCGATCTGTTTCATAGTAATTAATTTTTCTTTCAAAAGTAAAACTCATAATTATCCTTCCTTTCGAACAATTATTATAAATAAAAAAGTTTCAAATGTCAAACATTTATCGTTTAAATTTACTTGATAAAGAAAGAAAAATGTGATAAATTAATTTCAAAAGTAAAGCAAATAAAAAGGATGAAAAAAATGAAACAAATAAATGGAATAATGATGCAATATTTTGAATGGTATATGAATAGCAATCAAAACTTATGGAATGACATATCAAAAAACGCAGAAAAATTAGCAAATATAGGAATAACAGCCCTATGGCTTCCACCAGCATACAAAGGAATAGGCGGAAAAGATGAAGTAGGATATGGAGTATATGATGTATACGACTTAGGAGAATTCAATCAAAAGGGGAGTATAAAAACAAAATATGGCTCAAAAGAAGAATATTTAAACTGCATAATGACACTAAAACAAAATGGAATAGAAACATATGCAGACATTGTATTAAACCATAAAATGGGAGCAGATATGTTACAAACAATTCCAGCAACTAAAGTTGATTGGGGAAACCATAATGAAATAGCATCTAATCAAGAAACAGTCAAAGTTGCAACAAAATTTACATTTCCAGGTCGTCAAAATAAATATTCTGACTTTGAATGGAACTGGACTCATTTTGATGGAATTGACTATGATGAAAAATCAAAAGAACATGCTATTTTTAAATTTAAAGATAAATCTTGGAGTGATGCAGTAGATGAAGAATATGGAAATTATGACTATTTAATGGGAGCAGACCTTGACTTTAAAAATCCAGAAGTAGTTCAAGAATGTAACAAATGGGGTAGTTGGTATTTAGAAACAACAAAAGTTGATGGATTCCGCTTAGATGCAGTAAAACACATAGATAGCAAGTTTTATAAAGATTGGATTAGAAACTTAAGAGAACAAACAAAAGAAGAATTATTCACAGTAGGAGAATATTGGACAGGAGATGTTTCTAAATTACATAGATATATACAAGAAACAGAAGGAGAAATATCATTATTTGATGTACCACTTCATTATAACTTAGAAGCAGCCTCAAAAAATGAAAATTACGACCTATCAAAAATATTAGAAGGCACATTAGTAAAAGAAAATCCAGGAAAAGCAGTAACTTTTGTAGATAACCATGATACTCAGCCAGACCAAAGTTTGCAGAGCTTTGTAGAAAAATGGTTCAAACCAGCAGCATATAGCATAATTTTATTACGATGTGATGGATATCCATGTGTATTTTATGGAGATTTCTATGGGATACCACACAATAAAATAGAACCAGTACAACAATTAGAAACAATAATAAAATTGCGAAAAGAAAAATCTTATGGAGAGCAACATGATTACTTTGATGATCCAAATTGCATTGGTTGGACAAGAGAAGGGGACGGAGCACATCTAAAATCTGGCTTAGCAGTTGTAATTTCAAATAAAGAAGATTGCGAAAAAAGAATGTATATAGGAACTCGGATTTGCGGGAGAAAAATTTATTGATAGCCTTGGAAACTGCACAGAAGAAGTAATAATTGATGAACAAGGGTACGGAAACTTTAAAGTAAAAGGAAAATCTGTATCAATTTGGGTTAGTTAAGCAGTAGAAAATTGAAAAAAGAAATGATATAATGATTAAAACAAAAAAGGAGAAAGAAATGTCAAATTTTGTTCATTTACATATACATAGCGAATTTAGTTTGCTAGATGGAGCAAATAGAATAAAAGACCTGCCAGTAAGAGCTAAAGAACTTGGCATGGATGCAATTGCAATTACTGACCATGGAGTAATGTATGGAGCAATTGACTTTTATAAAGCATGCAAAAAAGAAGGAATAAAACCAATTATCGGGTGCGAAGTTTATGTAGCACCTAGAAGTCGTTTTGATAAAGAACCAAACATTGATAACCATTATTATCATTTAATATTACTTGCAAAAAATCAAAAAGGATATCAAAACCTAAGTAAATTAGTATCAATAGGATTTGTAGAAGGATATTATTATAAACCTCGTATTGATTTAGAAGTATTAGAAAAATATAGTGAAGGACTTATTTGTCTAAGTGCTTGTTTAGCAGGGGCAGTAAACCAAGCATTAACTAATGGTGAAAACGAAAAAGCAGAAGAAGTAGCCCTTTGGCATAAAAGAGTATTTGGAGATGACTATTACATAGAAATTCAAAACAATGGAATAAGAGAGCAAGTTTTAGCAAACCAAAAATTAATTGCATTAGCCAAAAAATTAGATATTCCATTAGTTGCAACAAATGATGCACATTACTTAAAAAGAGAAGATAGTTACAATCACGAAGTTTTACTTTGCATTCAAACAGGAAAAAGAATGAGTGATGTAGATAGAATGAGATTTGATACAGATGAATTATATGTAAAATCACCAGAAGAAATGATTGAATATTTCAAAGCAGTTCCAGAGGCAATCGAAAACACTGTAAAAATTGCAGAACAATGCAATGTAGAATTTGAATTTGGGCACACTATTTTGCCAAATTATGATGTACCAAAAGAATATGAAACACACTATGATTACTTAAAAAAATTATGTGATGATGGAATAAAGAAAAGATATGGAGAAAATCCACCACAAGAAATATTAGATAGAGCAGAATATGAATTAGGCGTCATCCAAAAAATGGGATATGTAGATTATTTCCTAATTGTATGGGACTTTATTCATTATGCAAAAACTCACCGGAATACCAGTAGGACCTCGGACGTGGCTCTCGGAGCGGGTTCAATTATTGCATATGCAATTGAAATAACAGACATTGACCCAATAAAATATGGCTTACTATTTGAAAGATTTTTAAATCCAGAAAGAATTAGTATGCCAGATTTTGACGTTGACTTTTGTTATGAAAAAAGGCAAGATGTAATAGACTATGTATCAAATAAATATGGATATGACCATGTATCACAAATTATAACATTTGGAACAATGGCTGCAAAAATGGTTATTAGAGATGTAGCAAGGGTATTAGATGTACCATACTCAGAAGCAAATGATTTGGCAAAAATGATACCAAATGAATTGCATATTACAATAAAAAAAGCATTAGAAGAAAATAGAGAATTAAGAGAACGCTATGAATCAGAAGAGATGGTAAAAAAAGTCCTAGATATTGCTATGGGCTTAGAAGGAATGCCAAGACAGGCTTCTACTCACGCTTGCCGGAGTAGTTATAACAAAAGACCCAGTAGATACTTATGTGCCATTGTATGTTAGAGATGGGCAAATATCAACTCAATATATAATGACAACTTTGGAAGAACTAGGGTTATTAAAAATGGACTTTTTAGGACTAAGGACATTAACTGTAATTCAAGACACAATTGATTTAGTAAAAGAAAATAGAGGAATTGATATTAAATTTGATAAAGAAATGTCAGACCCAAAAGTCTATAAATTGTGGCAGGAAGGAAAAAGTTGTGGAATATTCCAATTTGAATCACAAGGTATGACAAACTTTATGAAAGAACTAAAGCCGGACTGCTTAGAAGATTTAATAGCAGGAGTTTCACTATACAGACCAGGGCCAATGGACCAAATACCAAGATATGTTAAAGGAAAAATGAACCCAGGTCATAATGAATATACACACCCAAGCCTAGAGCCAATATTAAATGTAACATATGGATGTATGGTATATCAAGAACAAGTTATGCAAATAGTGCGTGACTTAGCAGGATATTCTTTAGGAAGAGCCGATTTAGTAAGACGTGCAATGGGAAAGAAAAAGTTAGATGTTATGGCAAAAGAAAGAGAAGTATTTATCCATGGACAAGTAGATGAAGATGGAAAAGTAATTGTGCCAGGCTGTGTTAGAAATGGAATAGATGAAGCATCTGCAAATAAAATATTTGACGAAATGGCAGAATTTGCAAAATATGCTTTTAATAAATCACATGCTGCATGCTATGCTGTAATTGCATACAGAACAGCGTATTTGAAGGCATATTACCCAGCAGAATTTATGGCAGCAACACTAAACAGTTTTTTAGGAAACCTAGACAAAATACCTCAATATATTGATGAATGTAAATCACTTGGAATTGAAATACTAAAACCAGAAATAAATAAAAGTGATACAAAATTTACAACAGAATATGATGAAACAAAACCAAAAGATTCACAAATTGCAAAATTGCGTTTTGGATTAGGAAGTATTAAAAATGTTGGAATTGCGCCAGTAGAAGCAATTGTAAAAGAAAGAAAAGAAAATGGCAAATATAAAAGTTTCACTGATTTTTGTGAAAGAATAGCAGAAGAAGCGGTAAACAAAAAATGTATTGAAAGTTTAATAAAAGCAGGTGCATTTGATGAATTTGAGCAAACAAGAAGCACACTTTTAGCTTCTTTTGAAAATATAATAGATGTTATTCAAGGTGAAAAGAAAAAAGGATTTAATGGTCAAGTTTCTATGTTTGATTTAGGCTCAAACGAATTAAAATATACATTTGAAGAGCACGAAGAAATGTCAAATAAAGAACTATTATCAATTGAAAAAGAAATGCTTGGAATCTATATTTCTGGTCATCCTTTAGCAAAATTAAGAGAGCAAATAAAAGCACAAACTACAATTAATACAATGAACTTGCGAGAAATTGATGAGCAAATGGATTCACAAAATCTATTGGAAGAAAAAGTAATATCAAATGAAACACCAAAATTTGTAGATGGGCAAAAAGTAAAATATGCAGGAATAATAACTTCAATAAAAAAGAAATATACTAAAAACAATAAAATAATGGCATTTGTAACAATTGAAGATTTATATGGCACAGCAGAAGTTATAGTATTTGAAAATGCTTATATAAACGCAGGAAAAAGCCTAGTAGAAGAAAATATTGTTATGGTAGAAGGAAGATTAAGCATTAGAGAAGACGATACAAGTACAATTATTGCAAATGATATAAGGGATTTTGGAGAGCAAAAACAAAAAATATTTACCTTAAACATAACAAATGCAACAGAGGAAGAAAAGAATAAATTGAGAGGAGCACTTCGCTATTTCCAAGGAGACAAAAATAATATTAATGTACAAATAAAAATAGATGGAGAAACAAAGCCATGTGGTCAAATTTATTTAACAGATAGCATTAAGGAAGTTTTTGAAGATATTATAGGGCAACAAAATGTATATGTAGAAGAAATTTAATTTGACTTTACATAAGAAATGTATTAAAATAAACATTAAGCAAATTTTGCTAAGTATATTAATATTTTATATGCTTAGCCCCTAAAAGAAAGGAGAGTGTTTATGAATTCAGCAACAATCCAAAAACGAAAAGAAATAATAAAAAAATTGAAGTATTTGGATGTACGAAAAATTGAGGCAAGGAGGCTGATGGATGCAGTTAAAGAGGAATGTGGAATACTTATCAAAAATCCGGAAAATGCATCTACATATCAAATTAATCATTACAATGAATTAGTGATGGGCTCTGATTTGCCATTGCCTGAACGGAAATCTCTGCTTATGCAGTAAAAAAGGACCTCTCCTTTTTCTTGGAGGGGTTTTTATATTATAAATAAAGAAAAGAGGTATTATGATGAAAAGAACTAGAGTTGCAGGAATTATTTTTATGCAAGGAGGAATTGCATTAATGCATAGAACAGAAGTCAAAAAAAGGAAAGACTATCAAAATTATTATACATTTCCAGGAGGTGGACTAGAAGAAGGAGAAACAGAAGAAGAGGGAACAATAAGAGAAATAAAAGAAGAATTAGGTATTAATGTAAAAGTAGTAAAAAAGTTATATGAGATGAATTCAGAAAAATTTGATCAAAGAGAAATTTTTTATTTGTGTGAATATATTGATGGAGAATTTGGAACAGGTAATGGACCAGAATTTTCAGATGACCCAAACTATAAAGATAGTGGAAATTATATACCAGAAATTATAAGTAAAGAGAAAATAAGAGATATTTTATTACTTCCATTAGAAATAAAGGAAAAGTTGCTAGAAGATATGGAAAGAAGTATATTTTAAAAAATATATTTCATTGACAAAACAATAAAATTATGTTAATATAAAAATATGCTTGAGATAGAGCTTGAGCAAATTCTTAGCTAGGAGGAGACAGCATGAGTAGATTAGATGAAAAAATCTACAGAGACAAAAAGATGGTTAGGAACTACCAGCGGAAAGAAGCCTCGGATTTCGGAGAGCAGAAGGTTACTGATGTAGGTTATGACGCAGAAGGGCATCAGGTAATACGTCTTTCTAATAATGCCGACACAGTAATCCGGAAAGAGCACAACGTGCCGGAGCACATCCGTACGCAGGGTGGCTAAGAAACAAACAAGAAGGAGAATTCCTTCAAAAAGGACTGCCTTATGAAACAGGCAGTCTTTATTTTTATGCACATCCAAAATAACAAGAGAATCGTTGACAAATAAGTACTTAAGTGATAAAATAACATAAATATTAGCTTAATAAAAAATTAAGAGGAATGATATATATGAATATAAGAGATAGAATAAGAGTAGAAACAAAAGGTCATTCAATGTATGATGTAAGAAAAGAGCAATATAAAAACAACAAAGAAGATACAATAAACTTTTGCATCAGTCCAACAACATTTAAGCTAACAAAAGAACAGAAAAAAACGATAGAAGACATCGGTCAAGCAATTTGTGACTACATGGATTGTTGTATAGAATTATATAAAGAAAACGAAACTGTAAAAGAATTACTTGATAGAGGTAAACCAGAACACTTAAAAAAAGTAAAAGATGCGCAATACTTATTTTTAAGGCCAGATCTTATTTTAACAGATAAAGGATTTTGTGTATGTGAAATAGAAACAAGTCCATTTGGACTAGGACTTGCAGAAGTTTTAAATAGATCATATGGAAACGAAGGATTTAATACAATAATACAACAAAATCAGTTAAATAATTATATTCAATCAAATATACCAGATTCAGGAACCATAGCATACACAGAAAAAGTAAAAAGTTTCAAAGGACAGATGGATTTTTTGGCTGAGCAAATATTTTCAGGAAATTCAAAAAGATGGGATTCAAAGCAAGTTGAAAGTGGACAAATAAATGATAAAGAAATATATAGGGCATTTTATTTAAGTGAGCAGATGTCAAATAAAGAAATAGCAGAATTCTTAAAAAAATCAAATATATATTTACCAACCTCAACACCTCAATTTGAAGAGAAAGCAATATTAGCATTTATTTGGGATAAAAGATTTACAGAAACAATACGTTCTAGAATAGGAGAGGGCAATTATAAATTATTAAGAAATATTATACCTAAAACTTGGATAATAGGAGAAGAAGAATATATAGACGAGAAAATAGCAGTTAATGGAGTAAAAGAATCAATAGATATAGCCAACCTTGGCAAAAGTAAAAGAAAATTTGTAATAAAGCAAAGTGGATTTACATCAGCAAGCTCATGGGGAGAAGGAGTAAAATTTTTACATAAAAAGAGTGCAAAAGAAACAAGGGAGATAATACAATCAGCAATTGATGATAAAGATCACCTATATATCATTCAAGAATTTGAACAAGCAAAAAATGTGCCAATGTCATATATACAAGAAGATAATACATATAGAAATATGAATGCTAAAATTAGAATAACCCCATATTATGCATACATGGGAAAAGATAAAGGAAAAATGATAGCAGCAAAAGTAACAGGATGTGAAAATACAGAATATATTCATGCAAGCACAGCAAGTATTAATACAGCAATTTCATATGATGAAAGATAATAAAAGAAAGGAAGAAAAAAATGAAATTATTAATAGTAAGACATGGTAAAACCAATTGGAACAAAGAAAAGAGAGCAGCAGGATTAAGTGATGTAGAATTAAATGAAGAAGGAATAGAACAAGCAGAGATTTTACGTGATAAATTAAAAGATACAAAAATAGATGTAATTATTTGTTCACCTTTAAAAAGGGCTTTAAAAACAGCTGAAATTATAAACGAAAAACATAATAAAGAAATAATTATAGATGAAGAAACAATAGAGAGAAATCTTGGCGTTTATGAAGGACAACCAAATGAACAAGAAATATTTAATGAAATAAGATATTATAACAAAAATGTTCCAGTAGAAGGTGGAGAAGATTGTAAAACTTACACAAAAAGAGTTTTTAAATGCTTAGATAAAATAATTAATCAATATAAAGGAAAAGTAGATACAGTCCTTATTGTGTCACATGGCTTTTTCCTTAGAAGTGCAAATTGGTATTTTAATGGACTTCCAAAAGAACCAGAAGAAGTAATAAGAATAAAAAATTGTCAAATAGATGAATATGATGTAAATTAAAATTATAAAAAATCCTTCCATAAGAAGGATTTTTTATTACACTATGCTTATATCTTATTTAATTTGGAATACTACTTAAACACTCAGTTAAGTAATATTTTCCATTACTACTATTATTCTTTGTAAGTTCTCTTGTATCTAAATCATTAAAATGCCACCATTCAGAAGCAAGGGGAGTTAGTCCAAAAGAAGTAAAATAATTTTGAAGTTTAATTGCTGCATCATTCATAGAAGGAGCAAATTTTACATTTTTCCATGCAGTTTTTGACTTACTATCCACTGGTGTTGAAAATGTAGCAGCAGCCCTACTTAATTCATGCATTTGTGTTGGCATTTTATATTCTTCATATTTTGACACAGTAAAGTATGAATAAGGACCACAAGACTTATATTCCTTTTCTTGAATTTTTGCAAGACTAACATCAAGTGCAACACCTCTTTGATGATTAGAAAGTTGAACAGCAATAAACCAACTTTTGTCCCAAGGTAATGTTGTAATTCCATTTTTTACAGTTTCATTAGAATTCATCAATTTAGTTAGTGAGTCAGAAACATTCATTTGTACTTCATAAGGACGAAAAGTTTCATATATTTTTAAGCTATCACCATTTTCTAAAGCCTTTTTTTGTACCTGAGCTATTTTTTTTGACATAGGATAAAGAAGAGGCATTAAAAATTCATCTTTTTCCAAACGATTATTATGAATATACACATTATAAAGTTGTTTATCAGTAATATTTTCTAGAGCATAACCAGAAGAACGAAATATAGATTTATAACTATTTGTATCATCATAAATAATAGAAGGAATTATATCGGGAAGATTCACGAAGCAATATTTACTTTCAATAAATCCACAAGTCAAATTTGATAATTCAACTTTAAAAAAATCTCCAGATTCAGATATAATTTTAAAAGCCTGTCCAGGTTTTAAATTATATATTACACTACCATTTATTTGTGTATATAAAGGTAAAGAGGCAGAAGCATAGCCAGTACAGCCATCTATAGGAAGTTCAAAATCACCAGTATATTTATTTTCATTGTATTTTTCTTCTTCTGATATTGTAGGCTTTTCAAGTTCAATATCAACAAAAGAATCATCAACATAATTATTAGTAGCATTTTCAATAGCGTTATTATTAATAGTATTATTAGCAGTAGAGTTATAATTTTCGTAATTAGATTCTTTATTATCCTTAAAATATAAAAAAGCAAAAACTCCTAAAAAAATTAGTACAATAATTATAAATATTAAAATCAATTTTTTCTTCATTTCAAAACTCCATTTATATTACAAATTAAAGTGATTATAGCATAAATATATAAATATTGCAAAAAAAATTCAAAAAAAAAAGTTTCCCCATTTTTTTTTGAGGAAATAAAAAGAAAAAATAATTGAAAAATTAAAAATGAGTTATCCA
>CANQHU010000035.1 GCA_947623945.1 uncultured Clostridia bacterium
GTAATAATAGATTTAAAGATAGGAAAAATAACACATCAAGATATAGGGCAAATGCAAATGTATGTTAATTATTATGACAGAGAAATAAAAACTAATGATGAAAATCCTACTGTTGGAATATTATTGAGTACTAATAAAAATAAAACTGTTGTTAAGTATACTTTACCTGAAAATAATGAAACTATATTTGCATCAGAATACAAACTACATTTACCTACAGAGGAAGAATTAATTGAAGCAATAGAAGAAGAAAAAAAGAATTTAGAATTAAACGAAAGTTAAGTATATGTAAAATTTGCACATTGATCCAAGTCGTGTAATTGGTAATTCGGTAATTACACAAAATTTTAGGCTGATATCTGTCGTTTTTTTGGGTCATAAGGAGGAAAAATGTTTGAATTAGTATCAAATTTACTTAGGCTGTTAAGCTTTAGCTGTTATAGCCTAAGTATGCGAAATGGAGGCGATTATTATATTCAAATTACAATCTAGTTATAAGCCAACTGGAGACCAACCACAAGCAATAGAATACTTATCAAAAGGAATAAAAGAGGGCAAGAAATTCCAGACGTTACTTGGGGTTACGGGTTCTCGGAAAAACTTTCACAATGGCAAATATAATTCAAAAAGTACAAAAACCAACACTCGTTTTAGCACACAATAAAACACTAGCCCGGACAATTATACTCAGAGTTCAAAGAGTTCTTTCCAGAGAACGCAGTGGAGTATTTTGTTTCATATTACGATTATTATCAGCCAGAAAGCTATATTCCATCATCAGACACATATATTGAGAAAGATTCATCTATAAATGATGAAATAGATAAATTAAGGCATTCTGCTACATTATCTTTATTTGAAACAAGAGATGTAATTATTGTAGCCTCTGTTTCTTGCATTTATGGGTTAGGAGACCCAATAGACTATCAAGGGATGATGTTATCTTTAAGACCTGGCATGACAAAATCTAGAGAGCAAGTATTAAAAAAACTAATAACTATGCAATATACAAGAAATGAAATAGACTTTAAAAGAGGAACATTTAGAGCCAAAGGAGATATTGTAGAAATTTATCCTTCTGATAAATCAGAATCTGCAGTTAGAATAGAATTTTGGGGAGATGAAATTGAAAAAATCACAGAAATAAATCCATTAACAGGTAAATCAATTGGTTTAAGGCGTCATATCCTAATTTCACCCGCTTCTCATTATGTTACAACAAAAGAGAAAATGGAAAATGCAATAATTACAATTGAACAAGAAATGGAAGAAAGGGTAAAATATTTTCAATCACAAAATAAACTAATTGAGGCACAAAGAATTCAAGAAAGAACTAATTTTGATATTGAAATGATGAAAGAAACAGGCTTTTGTTCTGGAATCGAAAATTATTCAAGGCATATAAGCGGAAGAGCAGAAGGTACGCCTCCATATACATTATTTGACTATTTTCCAGATGACTTTTTACTTTTCATTGACGAATCACATGTAACAATTCCACAAGTAAGAGCAATGTATAATGGAGATAGAGCAAGAAAACAATCTTTAGTAGATTATGGATTTCGTCTTCCATCTGCTTTTGACAATAGACCATTAAAATTTAATGAATTTGAGGATAGATTAAATCAAGTTGTTTTTGTTAGTGCAACACCAGCAGAATACGAAAAAGAACACTCAAAAGAAAATGTAGTTGAGCAAATTATAAGACCAACAGGATTATTAGATCCAAGAATAGAAGTAAAACCAGTAACAAATCAAATTGATGATTTATTAGAACAAATTAGACTTAGAGTAGAAAAAAATGAAAGAGTGTTAGTTACTACCTTAACTAAAAAAATGGCAGAGGATTTAACGAAATATTTAGAAAGTTTAGATGTAAAAGTTACTTATATGCATTCAGAAACAAAAGCATTAGAAAGAATGGAAATTATTCGTAATTTAAGATTACGGAAAATTTGATGTATTAGTTGGTATAAATCTTTTAAGAGAAGGATTAGATATTCCAGAAGTTTCATTGGTTGCAATTTTAGATGCAGATAAAGAGGGATTTCTTCGTTCAGAAAGGTCATTAATTCAAACAGTTGGAAGGGCAGCAAGAAATACTAATGGAACAGTTATTATGTATGCAGATGAATTAACAGAAAGCATGGAAAAGGCTATTTCAGAAACAAACAGAAGAAGAAAAATTCAAAAACAATATAATGAAGACCATAATATTACACCAAAAACAATTCAGAAATCAGTTAGAGATAATATTGCAGCTACTACAGCAGAAGATATTGAGGTAGAGTATAAACTAGAAAAAGAAGAAGATATTAAAGAAACAATTAATAAATTAACAGATGAAATGTTAAAATACGCGTCTGAAATGGAATTTGAAAAGGCAGCAGAAGTACGTGATAAAATAAAAGAATTAGAAAAACTAATTTCACAATAGAAAAAATATGCATATCATAATATAGGTGATATGTATGTTTTTTTTACAAGAGCTATATGAAGATGCAAAAAATATAACTAAAAAAGATCCTGCATGCAAAAATATTTTAGAAGCAATTATTTTATACCCAGGATTTCATATTTTAGTATTTCATAGATTAGCACATTTTTTATACCAGCATAAATTGTTTTTTCTAGCAAGACTAATTTCGCAAATTGGAAGATTTTTTACAGGAATTGAAATTCATCCAGGAGCAAAAATAGGAAGAAGGCTTTTTATTGACCATGGAATGGGAATTGTAATTGGTGAAACTGCAACAATTGGTGATGACTGTATTATTTATCACAATAGCACATTAGGAGGAACAGGAAAAGATAAAAATAAAAGACATCCAGACTTAGGAAATAATGTAATGGTAGGCGCAGGAGCAAAAATTTTAGGACCAATTAAAATTGGCAATAATGTAAAAATAGGTGCAAATAGTGTAGTTACCAAAAATGTTCCAAATAATGTTACAGTAATTAAGTGTAATGAAATTATAGAAAAAATAAAATGCCAATCTAAATAAATAGGTTGGCATTTTTAGGTTTTATAAGTTATATAAATTCCCATCAATTAAAAGTTTTGCTCTTTTTGCTGTTTTTTCATCAGCCTTTAAAGAATTTTCTAAGAAATCAGGATGATTTACTAAAAATTCTCTCATTGTTGTATATGGGTCATTATAAAACCCTTTTAACATTTCTAATTGAGATTCATCAATTGTTCCTAATTCATAAGCCTTTTCGAAAAGACTATCATCTACAACAGCAAGTGATATTGTTTTAATTCCTTCTTTTTCAAGCACCTCAGTTCCACCTTGTTTTCTATCTACTACATAGCAAGTCCAAGCTAAAATTCCATTTAAATTTCTTATAGCTGGAATCCAAGAACGAACATAGTTAGAAGCGGCTGTTACTAAATCAGAAGCGTTTAATACTTTTTTACCAGTTAAATCAGTTACTTTTTGTGCAGTAGCAGAAAAATCGTAAGGACTCTCAAAAGCCTCCATATCTTTAAATAGGGTAAGATGAGGTTTTTTCAATAAATAAGCAATCATATTAGAAAAATACCAATCTCGTCTTTCTCCACCAGAGATATAATCAATTTCATCTACATTTACATTATCTTTGATAGCCTTAACCATAGTGTCAATTGTATATTTAAAAATTTCGTTATTTTCATATTGAACTTTTACCTTGTCAAATACTTTTTTTGGTAAGTTTACGCGATCAGTAAGCAATGTATCAATATAAGATAAAAATTCAGTTGCACTTTGTTCATCTCCATATAAAAAGTGAGTATTAACGAAGTATGGTGAAATCATTCCAGAAGTTAAAAAGAATGGTTTGTTTGCTTCGCAAAATTTTACGGCTTTTGTTTGAAATAGGTATGTTACAATATCAGACATAATTTTTTCCTCCTTAAATTTTTTATTCTAAAATGTATTGTAAAGAAAAAAATGAAATTTGTCAATAAATAGTTTTAAGAGCTATTGAAAAAATTTTAGATAAATGATAAGATTAAAAAAAATCAAAGGAGGATAAATATGAAAACTTTATTAAAAAATGGAACACTAATTGACTACAAAACAAACATTTTTGGAAAAAAAGATGTTTTAATTGAGAATGACAAAATAGCAAAAATTGATGACAAAATTGAAGAAGCACAAGCAGATGAAGTTATTGACTGTACTAATTTATATGTAATGCCAGGAATGATTGATATGCATTGCCATTTAAGAGAACCAGGGTTTGAGCATAAAGAAACAATTGAAACTGGTAGTAAAAGTGCAGTTGCAGGTGGATTTACTACTATTTGTCCTATGCCAAATACAAAACCAACTCCAGACAATAAAGAAGTTTTACAAAAGATTATAGAAGAAGCAAAAAGAGTAAACCTATGTAATGTACTTCCTTATGCTTCTGTATCAAAGGGAGAAAAAGGCGAAGAATTAGTTGATTTTGAAGAATTAAAACAAGCTCGGAGCAATCGCTTTTTCAGATGATGGAATGCCAGTAGTAAATAGTAGACTAATGAGAGAAGCAATAATAAATGCTGATAAATTAGGAACTTTTGTTGCATCTCATTGCGAAGAAAAATCAGTAGCAAAAGGAGCCATCAATGCAGGAAAAGTAGCAGATGAATTAGGGGTAGATGGAGTGTTACCAGAAGCAGAAGAAATTATGGCAGCAAGAGAAATTGTAATTTCAGAAACAAACAATGTTCATGCACATATTTGCCATATCAGCACAAAAACAACAAAAAATATGGTTCGTGATGCTAAAAAAAGAGGAGTAAAAATTACTTGCGAAACTTGTCCACATTATTTTTCTTTTACAGTAGATGAAGTTTTAAAATCAGGTGTTAATGCAAAAATGAATCCTCCTTTAAGAGAAGAAAAAGATAGACAAGCAATTATAGAAGGGTTACAAGAAGGAACTATTGATTGTATAATAACAGACCATGCACCACACGCAGAAGACGAAAAAGCAAAAGGTTTAGCTACAGCACCAAATGGAATTATTGGATTTGAAACAGCACTATCTGCTGAAATTATGAACTTAATTGATACTGGAAAACTAACATATTTAGACTTAGTAAAACTTACTTCTTACAATCCAGCAAAATTATTAAAAATCGATAGAGGAAGCATAGAAGAAGGAAAAGTTGCAGATATTACAATTTTTAATCCAAATGAAAAATATACATATACCAAAGAAATGGTCGTATCAAAATCAAAAAATAGTCCATTTATTGGTAAAGAATTAAAAGGAAAAGTTAAATATACATTAGTTAGTGGAAAAGTAGTTTATACAGGATAAAATAATGGATTAGAAAAAACTGCTAAATAAAGTAAAAAATGAAAGGAAAATGACAATGAATGCCATTGATAAATTAATAAAAAAAATAAAAGAAACAAATAATCCTACAGTAATGGGATTAGATCCAAGGTATGAAATGCTACCTAAATGTGTAACAGACAAATATCCTAAAAACTTAGAAGGAGTATCAAAAGCAATCATAGAATATAACAAAGCCTTAATTGATGCAACATGTGATATAATACCTGCAATAAAACCACAAATTGCATTTTACGAAATGTTCCGGAATACCAGGAATAGAAAGTTTTAAAGAGACCTGTAAATATGCAAAAGAAAAAGGCATGATAGTTATTGTAGATGCAAAAAGAGGAGATATTGGTACAACAGCAATTCGGATATTCAAATGCATTTTTAGGAAAAACAAAAATTGGAGAAATAGAAGAATCAATCTTTGATGTAGATTTTATAACAGTCAACCCTTATTTAGGAACAGACTGTATAAAACCATTTATAGAAGATTGTAAAAAATATGACAAAGGAATATTTATATTAGTAAAAACATCTAATCCATCATCAGGAGAATTACAAGACTTAAAATTAGAAAATGGAAAAGAAGTATATGCACAAATAAGTGAATTAGTAGAAAAATGGGGAGAAGAATTAAGAGGAGAAAATGGATATAGTAGTATAGCAGCAGTAGTAGGAGCAACATATCCAGAACAATTAAAACAAATAAGAGAAATAGCCCCACACACATTCTTCTTAATTCCAGGATATGGAGCACAAGGAGGAAAAGCAGAGGACATTGCATTAGGATTTGACAAAAATGGTTTAGGAGGAATTGTAAATGCATCAAGAAGCCTAATGTGTGCATACAAATCAGACCTTTGGAAAGAACAATATTCCGAAGAAGAATATGCAAAAGCAACAAGAGCAGAAGCACTTAGAATGAAAGAAGAATTAAGTAGTTGGATAAGGAGGAAATAATATGCCAGAAGTATTGTTTGCTGAGTTAGTTGATAAACAACAATTAAAAAAGGATTTATTTAAGTTTAGTATTAAAGCACCTAATATTGTTAAAAATAGTAAACCGGGTAATTTTATTGAGATAAGAGTGTCTGAACAGACAGAACCTTTTTTAAGAAGACCTATTAGTATTTATAATTTGGATAGGGATAATGGAGTTTTAGAGTTTATTTTTCAAGTAAAAGGAAAAGGAACGGAAATTTTATCTAAAAAAGAGGTTGGAGATTTAATTGATGTAGTAGGACCTTTAGGGTATGGAACTTTTAAGTATGAAGATTACCAAAATATTGCAGTTATTGGTGGAGGAATTGGAATTTTTCCATTATATGAACTTGCAAAATGTGCTAAAAATGATAATAAGACTGTAAATACTTATATTGGCTTTAGAAATAAAGATTTAGTAGTTTTAGAAGAAGAGTTTAAACAAGTGTCAAATAATTTGATTTTAACAACAGATGATGGAAGTTATGGCAAAAAAGGATTTGCAATTAACTTCTTAGAAGAAGATATAAACAACGGAAAAATTGATAGTATTTTTGCTTGTGGACCGCTTCCTATGCTAAAAGCAGTTCAAAAATTAGCATCTGATAAAAATATTCCTTGCCAAATATCATTAGAAGAGAAGATGGCATGCGGATTAGGAGTTTGCTTAGGATGCGCTGTAAAAACAGCAAGTAGTTCAAAAGAAAATCCAGAATATTTACATGTTTGTAAAGCAGGTCCTGTTTTTAATAGCAAAGATGTAGAAATATAATATGAGGAGAAACTAAAAAATGGCAGGATTTACAATTCATTTGGCAGTTGGAGTACAATATATTGAAAAACATAAAAATGAAATAGAAAATGAACAGGAATTTATTAAAGGGATTATTGCTCCAGATTTAAATGAAACAATGACAGATATAGAAAAAGATAAATCAAAATCGCATTATGGAAAATGGGGAAGTTATAATTATTGTATTGATTTTAATAAATTCTTAGATAATAAAACTGTAGACATAAAAAAGGATTATTTCAAAGGCTATTTTTTACATTTATTGACAGACTATTATTTTTATAAGATTGATTTTCTTAATGAATGTACAAGAATTATAAAATGTAATGATACTTTTTACCATGATTATGATTGCCTAAATGAAACATTACTTAAAAAATATTCAAAAATAGATAAATATGAATTGAATTCAATTAAGAAATATATGAATATTTTAAAAGAAGAACCTAAATATTTGAAATTTAATAAAATTATAAATTTTATTGAGAAAATATCAAGTTTTGATATTGAATCAGAAGTAAAAATAATAAAAGAAAAAGGAATGGAGGGACTAAAATAGAATGAATACAAAAATTAATCTTGCAGGAATTAAAATGAAAAACCCAGTTACTGTTGCATCAGGTACTTTTGGTTATGGAAGAGAATATAGTAACTTTTTTGATTTAAGTAAATTAGGTGGAATAATAACAAAAGGAACTTCTCTAAAACCTAGAAATGGAAATAAACCATCAAGAGTATGCGAAACAGCAAGTGGAATGTTAAACAGCATTCGGATTGCAAAATCCAGGTGTAGAATATTTTGCACAAAATGACTTACCATTTTTAAGAAATTATGATACGGCAATTATAGTAAATGCATGCGGAAGTAGTATAGACGAATATGTAGACCTATGTAGAATATTAAATACTTTGGATATAGATGGAGTAGAATTAAATTTATCTTGCCCAAATGTAAAAGCAGGATGTATGTCATTTGGAAATACTTATGAAGGAGTAAAACAAGTAACTAAAGAAGTTAGAAAAGTGTTAGATAAACCTTTAATTGTAAAATTAACACCAAATGTTACAGATATTGCATCTGTTGCAAAAGCAGTAGAAGATGCAGGAGCAGATGGAGTATCTTTAATTAATACTTTACTTGCTATGAAAATTGATATTGAAAAAAGACGACCTGTGCTTGAAAACAATACAGGTGGACTTTCAGGACCTGCAATTAAACCAGTTGCAGTTCGCATGGTATACCAAGTATCACAAGTAGTTAATATTCCAATATTGGGAATGGGAGGAATTGTAAATGGTGATGATGCTATTGAATTTATGCTAGCAGGGGCACAAGCCGTTTCAATTGGCGCAGGCAATTTTATTGATCCATATACAAGCGTAAAAACAGTAATTGGAATTGAAGACTATATGAAAAAGCACAATATAGATGATATCAATAGTATTGTAGGAACAGTTCAAATGAATTAAGGAGCAAAAATGGAAATTATAGTTGGAAAAAATGCTGGATTTTGCTATGGTGTAAAAAGAGCAGTTGATGGTGTAACAAATGAAGCAATACAAAATAAAGAAAAAATTTATTGTTTAGGAGAACTTGTACATAATAAACAAGTGATTGAAAAATTAGAAAATTTAGGGGTAGAATTTATAGAAAAAATAGAAGAATCAAAAGGACTTACTATGATTCGTGCTCATGGTGTTCCAAAAGAAGTATATGATATTGCAAAACAAAAAAATATAAAAATTCAAGATTATACTTGCCCTAATGTATTAAAAATACATGAAATTGCAAATCAATATAGTAATAGAGGATATTTTATCTTTCTATTGGGAAATAAAGACCATCCAGAAAATATTGGAACTTTGAGTTATTGCCAAAATTATTGTGTAATAGAAAACGAAGCGGAAATTCCAAAAGCGCAAGAATTATTTGAAAAATCAAAAAGTGATAAATTGCTTTTGATAGAACAAACAACTTATAGTTTGGAAAAGTTTGAAAAAATAAAAAAAATATTACAAGAAAGTATCCCAAAAAAAGTAGATTTTGTTATTAAAAATACAATTTGTATGGCAACTATGTTAAGGCAGAAAGAAACAGAAGAACTTTCGAAAAAAGTAGATAATATGATTATTATTGGAGGAAAAAATAGTTCTAATACAAAAAAAATATATGAAATATCTAAAAACAATTGTAAAAATACTGTTTTAATTGAAACCTCTAAAGAATTAAATAAAAAAGATAGTGAATTTGAAAAAATAGGAATTATGGCGGGAGCTTCTACACCACAAGAAAGTATTGATGAAGTAATTAAATTATTAGAAAAAAAATAAAACCACATCTAAAAGTGGTTTTATTTTTTGCTTGTTTTTATTCGTTTTCTGATTTTGTTGAAGTTGTTGTAACAGTTGCTGGTTCTCCGCCAGGTCCTACATATGTAGATGCTCCAAAGGCTAAAATCATGTAGAATATACTTGGTAAGAAATAAAGACCAACAGCCCATGCTCCATCTTTTCCAAAAGATTTAGCAAGTTTATATGCTAAAACAGCCATTAATGCAACTATTGCTATCCATCCAACAAATGGAATGATTGATGCAAGGAAAATAAATAGTAGCCAAGGTGATAAACCAGAAATTTTAAATAAAATTACATAATTGTAAATTGGAATAAGAGATTTCCATCCTTTTTCTCCGGCTTTTGTGTATAATTTCCACATAGCTACAATTTGTATAACAGCAATAGCAACAATGATAATCATATAAACTCCAAAGAAAGCAGTAAGCCCTGCTGCTGCATAAGCAGATGAATCATACCCATAATAGTTTCGTACCATAACAATTCCTCCTTTTATTTTGTTAACTATAGTATCCCACTTTTTAACAAAAATGTCAATAAAAAACAAAAAATGACAAAAAATATAAAATTTTTCAAAACCATTGTATAAAAATTTTTTGTTTGATATAATTTAAATAGAACCTTAATACATTTATATAAATAGGAGGAAAAATTATGCAAGAAAATGAAGAAGTAAACTGTTCTTGCGAAGAGAACAAAAGAGATAAATTTATGGAGGGACTTTTTTCAGAATACAAACAAGAAAAAGACAATTTAATTCAAATGCTAAATGAAGTACAAGAACATTATCGGATATGTACCAATGGAGGCACAAAAAGAACTATCAGAATTTTTATCTATACCAATGGCAGAAATTTATGGAGTTGTCACATTTTATTCTAGATTTTCATTAAAACCAAAAGGAAAATACAATATATCAGTATGCTTAGGAACAGCATGCTTTGTTAAAGGCTCTCAAAAAATAATGGACAGATTATTAGATAGGTTAAAAATCCAAGTTCGGAGAAACAACTCCTGATGGTATGTTTTCAATTGAAGAAACAAGATGTGTAGGGGCTTGTGGCTTAGCACCAGTATTTACAGTAAATGGAGAAGTATATGGAAAAGCAACAGTTCAAAAATTAGATCAAGTCTTAGATGAGTTAATGAAAAATAAAGATCAATAAATAAGGAGGAAATTCTAATGAAAACAATAGAAGAAATTCACAAAATAAGAGAAGAAAAAAGAAAAGAATTGGATTTACGAATAAATACAAAATCCGATACTCGCGAAAAACATATTCTAGTTTGTCATGGTACGCGGTTGTACATCTTCTAAATCACCTCAAATATTAGAAGAATTTAGAAGAATTTTAAAAGAAAAAAATATTGATAATGTAAGAGTAATAAAAACAGGATGTTTTGGTTTATGCGCTAAAGGTCCAATTGTAATAATTCGCCCAGAAGATACATTTTATGCAATGGTAAAACCAGAAGATTGTGAAGAAATTATACAAACACATATAATTGAAGGCAACAAAGTTGAAAGATTACTTGCAAAAGATATTGACGGAAGTAAAGTAAATTCTTTAGATGAACTTACATTTTACAAAAAGCAAAAAAGAATTGCATTAAAAAATTGTGGTGTAATCAATCCAGAAGAAATTGATGAATACATAGCATTTGATGGATATAAAGCATTAGAAAAAGTTTTAACACAAATGCAACCTGAAGAAGTAATTGAAGAAGTAAAAAAATCTGGTCTTCGTGGTAGAGGTGGAGCAGGTTTTCCAACGGGTAAAAAGTGGGAACTAACCAAGGCATATGAAAATGAACAAAAATATGTTGTATGTAATGCAGATGAAGGAGATCCAGGAGCATTTATGGATAGAAGTATATTAGAAGGAGATCCACATTCTGTATTAGAAGCAATGTCAATTGCAGGATTTTGTATAGGAGCAAATAAAGGATTTATTTATGTAAGAGCAGAATATCCAATAGCAGTAAAAAGATTAAAAATAGCAATTGAGCAAGCAAGAGAATACGGCATTTTACGGAAAAAATATATTTAATACAGGTTTTGACTTTGATATTGAAATTAGACTTGGTGCCGGGGCATTTGTCTGTGGAGAAGAAACAGCTTTGCTTGAATCAATTGAAGGAAAACGTGGTCAACCAAGATTAAAGCCACCATATCCAGCTGAAAGTGGTTTATGGGGCAAACCAACATTAATAAATAATGTTGAAACATATGCAAATATTGCACAAATTATTTTAAAGGGAAGTGAATGGTATTCTTCTATTGGAACAGAAAATTCAAAGGGAACAAAAGTATTTGCTTTAGGTGGAAATGTAAATAACATTGGCTTAGTAGAAGTACCTATGGGAACAACTTTAAGAGAAATTGTATATGACATTGGTGGAGGAATTCCAAATGGTAGAGAATTTAAAGCCGCTCAAACAGGGGGACCATCTGGAGGTTGTATTCCAAAAGAACATTTAGACACACCAATAGACTATGAATCTTTAAAAGAAATTGGTTCTATGATGGGTTCTCGGAGGACTTATTGTTATGGATGACACAAAATGTATGGTAAGCCTAGCTAAATTCTATTTACAATTTACAGTAAGTGAAAGTTGTGGCAAATGTACACCTTGTAGAATCGGAACAAAAAGGATGTTAGAAATATTAGAAAAGTTATGTGATGGCAAAGGTTCAGAAGAAGATATATACAAATTAGAAAAATTGGCAAATAACATTCAAAAAGCAAGTGTATGTGGTTTACGGACAAAGTGCGCCAAACCCTGTAATTAGTACTTTAAGATATTTTAGAGATGAATTTGAAGAGCATGCAATAGATAAAAATTGTAGAGCATTAGAATGTAAAGCGATGTCTAAAATTATAATTAATGAAGAAAAATGTAAAGGTTGTGGCTTATGTCAAAAGCATTGTCCAGTTAATGCAATTGAAGGTGAAGGTAGAGAAAAAAGAAAAATCAATCAAGATAAATGTATTAAATGTGGCACTTGCTTAGCTAATTGTCCATTTAAAGCAATTGGGTGATTTCTGGGACGGGGCAAAAAAACACCTATAAAGATAAGGAGGAAAAAACATGGAAAATAATAAAGTTCATGTAAATATAGATGGCAAATCAATAGAAGTAGAAGCAGGGACAACAATATTAAATGCTGCAAAACAAGCACAAATAGACATTCCAACTCTATGCTTCTTAAAAGATATTAACGAAGTTGGAGATTGTAGAATGTGTATTGTAGAAGTAGAAGGAAGAAGAGGATTTGCCACTTCTTGTATAGAAAAAGTACAAGAGGGAATGGTAGTACATACAAATACACCAAATGTAATAGAAGCAAGGCGAGTTGTTTTAGATTTAATTATTTCAAACCATAAAGTAGATTGTTTAACTTGTACTCGTTCTGGAAACTGCGAATTACAAAATTTAGCAAGAAAATTAAATGTACAAGACATAGAATTTAAAGGAGAAATGACAGAACACAAAATTGATGATTTATCTCCATCAATAGTAAGGGATTTTGATAAATGTATTTTATGTAGAAGATGTGTAGCAACATGCAAAAAAGTACAAGGAATTGGTGCAATTGATTGTATTAATAGAGGTTTTGAATCTTGCGTATCAACTGTAGGAAACAACAGTTTAAATGATGTAAACTGTACTTTTTGCGGACAGTGTATTGAGGCATGTCCAACTGGAGCATTACACGAAAAAGAAACAACTCGGAGAAGTATGGGAAAAATTAAAAGATCCTGATTGCTTTGTTATAGCTCAAACTGCTCCAGCAGTTAGAGTAGCACTTGGAGAAGAATTTGGAATGAAAATAGGAAGCAATGTAACAGGGCAAATGGTAACAGCGTTAAAAAGACTGGGTTTTGATAGAGTGTTTGATACAAATACAGGTGCAGACTTTACTATTATGGAAGAAGCAAATGAATTTATAGAAAGATTCCAAAATAATGATAATTTGCCTATGATTACTTCTTGTAGTCCAGGATGGGTTAAATTTATAGAAATGAATTATCCAGAATTATTACCTCATTTATCAAGTTGTAAGTCACCTCATGAAATGTTTGGTGCACTTCTAAAATCTTATTATGCAAAAAAAGAAGATATTGACCCAAGCAAGATGTATGTAGTTTCTGTTATGCCATGTATTGCAAAAAAATTTGAACGACAAAGACAAGAAATGAAAAATAACGGACTTTATGATGTAGATAATGTAATTACTACACGTGAACTTGCAAGAATGATTAAACAAGCAAATATTGATTTTGTAGAATTAGAGGACAGCAAATTTGATGAGCCTATGGGAGAAGCAACAGGAGGTGGAGCAATTTTTGGAACAACAGGTGGTGTTATGGAAGCGGCTCTTCGTACAGCACAAGACACTTTAACAGGAGAAAGTTTAGAAAAAATAGAATTTGAGGCAGTTCGTGGTGGAGAAGGAATAAAAAGAGCAACTGTAAATATAGCAGGAAAAGACATCAAAGTAGTTGCTGCAAGCGGACTAGCAAATGCTAGAACAATACTAGAAGAAATAAAACAAGGAAAAGCTGATTATCAATTTGTAGAAATTATGGCATGCCCAGGTGGATGTGTAATGGGTGGAGGTCAACCAATAAAAAGTTCTAAAATCCGTTCAGAAATTGATGTAAGAAAATTAAGAGCAGATAGCTTATATTCAATTGATGAAAAAAGTACTATACGCAAATCTCATGAAAATCCGGTACTTAAAAAAATCTATGAAGAATATTTAGAAAAGCCAGGAAGTTATCGAGCAGAAAAATTATTACATACAACTTATCAAGAAAGAAAAAAATATAACATATAAAAAAAGCTCTGTACCCTTAAACAAAATTGTAATTAGGGGACGGAGCCTTTTTTTAGATTTTTATACAAAACTATCTGCAGTTATTGTTGTTTTGTTTTTCATTATTATTATTGTTTTGGTTATTTTTGTTATTGTTATTATTTTTGTTGTTTTTATTATTTTTTTCTGACATTGAAATCCACCTCCAATTCAATTCTCAAAAATAGTTTATCCTATAAATTTTAAAAATATACAGCAGAATATTTGTCTTTTTTTTACAATTGATATATAATTCAAATAAGAACGAAAAACAAAAAAATAAATATAATGTTTTAGAGGTGTAAAAATGAATTTTGAAAATCAAAAATTAAATGAATTTAATGAATACATAAAATTTAGGAAAGTGGCTATCATAGGATTAGGAGTAAGTAATTTACCATTGATGGATTATTTACATGAAAAAAAGGCAAGAGTAAGTGTTTTTGATGAAAGAGAAAGTTCTACCATTCCAAGCAATATTATGAATAAAATAAAAAATTATGAATTTCAATATTATTTTGGAAAAAACTGCTTAGAAAATTTAAATGGTTTTGACTTAATTTTTCGTTCTCCAAGTTGTCTTCCAACAAGATATGAATTGCAAAAAGAAGAAGATAGAGGAGCAATAATAACGACTGAAATTGAAATGTTAATGAAAATGTGTCCTTGTAAAATTATTGGAGTAACAGGTAGTGATGGAAAAACAACAACAACAAGTCTTATTAATAGTATTTTACAAAAATCAGGATATAATACATATTTAGGTGGAAATATAGGAACACCACTTTTTACAAAACTTTCAGAAATTAAACCAACAGATATACTTGTTTTAGAATTAAGCAGTTTTCAATTAATGGGAATGGAAATTAGTCCAGATATTGCAATTATTACCAATATAACGCCAAATCATCTAAATATTCATAAAGATTATGAAGAATATATAGAAGCCAAAAAAAATATATTCAAATATCAAAATGAAAATGGAATATTAATTTTAAATTATGATAATGAAATAACTAGAAATTGTGAAAAAGAAGCCAAAGGAAAAGTTATTTTCTTTAGTAGACAACATAAATTAGATAATGGATTTATTGTTGATGGAAAAATAATAAAAGAATGTGAAGACAGAATCAGAAAACATATTTTTAATGGAGAAGAAGCAATTTTAAGAGGAGAGCATAATTTAGAAAATATAGCTACAGCAATTGCTGCAACTAAAAGTTTAGTATCAATTGAAGATGCAAAAGATGCAATTAAAGAATTTAAACCTGTAGAACATAGAATTGAATTAGTTAGAGAAAAAAATGAAGTAAAATGGTATAATGACTCAGCAAGTTCTTCGCCTACAAGAACATTATCACGGATTAAATGCATTTGATGAGGATATTGTATTAATTGCAGGTGGATATGATAAAAATTTAGATTATGAACCACTTGCAAAACCAATAGTAGACAAAGTAAAAGCCTTAATATTAATAGGTCAAACTGCTGGAAAAATTTTTGAAGTTGTAAAAAATGAATCAGAAATTCAAAATAGAGATATACCAATTTACATGTGCAATAGTTTAGAAGAAACAGTTGAACTTGCAAACAAAATTTCAAAACCAGGAAATGTCGTTTTATTTTCTCCTGCCAGCGCAAGTTTTGATATGTTTAAAGACTTTGCAGATCGTGGAAATCAATTTAAAAATTTAGTAAATAAACTTTAAAATAATAACCTTCTTATCATTTTGTACATATAATATACAAAATATTAAGGAGGTTATAAATATGTATAATGATGAATCATATGAAGAATACATAAGGAGCATTTTAGGATATCCAAATTATAATAGCAATCATTTTGAGGAAACACAATATTATCCAAGTAATTATCCAAACTATGAAGAAAATACTGGGCTAGAAGAATGTTATCCAGAAATTTATAAAACTGTATATCCTATGGTTACTAAAGCATGTAATACTAATGTAAAACCTATAAATCCTGAATTAATTGACGAATTAACAGAAGAAATATATAGCTCTATTGAAACAGAAAATGAAGTAAAAATCAATATAAATTTGACAAATCAAACATCATCATCAAATAACCGAAATAGTCCTAGTTCCAATAATATTAATACCAAAAAAGAAAATACATCAGAAAAAAGGGGAGAAGATAGGCAATTAAGAAATAACTCTTTAAAAGATTTAATAAAAATATTATTAATTAGAGAACTATTAGGTAATCGTCCGAATAGACCAAATCGTCCACCATTTGGAAGACTACCTTTTGATAGACCACAATTTCCAGGAATAGATGGAGGACCTAGACCACCAATAATGCCAAGGGACTTATATTAGAAAAATTTACCATTTTTTTGAGATTTTTCAAGGATATAAATTAAAAATTTACAAAAAATAAAATTGAGAAATTTTGAAAGGTGGTATAGATATGAAAGTAAAAGATTGTATGTGTAATGATGTATGTTGTGTTAATCAAAATACAAATTTAAATCAAGTAGCAAAATTAATGGGTGAAAATCATGTTGGTTGTATCCCAGTTTGTAACGAAAACAACCAAATTTGTGGTATTGTAACAGATCGTGATATTTTACTTCGAGCAGTAGCTTGCAATAAAGATACAAAAACTTGTAAAGTAAGTGATATTATGACATGTGATGTATGTACTTGTCAACAAGACGAGGATATGACAAATGCACAAAACAAAATGTCAAAATATCAAATAAGAAGATTACCTGTATGTGATACTAATAATCAAGTAGTAGGAATTTTAACTATAGGAGATTTAACTCATCATGATACACAATTAGGAAAAGAACAAGTATGCAATACAATGGAAAACATTTGTAATTGCAATGGTAATCAAAACGCTGAGTAAAAATTTAAAATCTATCAATCAAAGAACGGATAATATTCCGTTCTTTTACATACAATATAGCAAGGAGGAAAATATGATTATTGATATTAACTATTGGACAAGAGTTTTTAAAAATATATTGTATGTTGTACTTATTTTAGCTGGTTTATATATTGCTTTAAAACTTTCTATTTTTTATATGCCATTTTTAATTGCTTTTATTATATCTTTAATGATTGAACCGATTATTAAATTTTTAATGAATAAAACCCATTTAACGAGAAGAAGTAGTTCTATTATTATTTTTATATTAGTGTCTTTAATCATATTAGGAGGAATTCGGATGGATTTTAGTAACTTTATTTTCAGAATCTTCTAATTTATTGCAGAGTCTAAATGATTATTTTGATAAAGCCTACATACAATTTCAAGCCTTTATCAATTACTTTAATTTTGATAAAATCCATTTATCAGATGAGATATTAACAGTTATTCAAAATTCGACTGGTAATTTTTTGGAAACAGCATCAAATTGGCTAAGAGGTATTCTTACAGGATTAATTGATTTTATTACAAGTTTGCCATCAATTGCTATTTGTATAGGAATAACAGTTGTAGCACTTTATTTTATTTGTGTAGATAAAATTTATATATTAGATCAAATTGAACATCATTTGCCAAAACTTTGGGTTAAAAAAATAGGAAATCATTTACGAGATTTAATAAAAACTTTAGGAGGATATTTAAAAGCAGAGGCAACTTTAGTGTTAGTATCTTTTATAATTTCTCTAATTGGATTATATATTCTTCAATTTGCAGAATTTAATGTACCATATCCATTGCTAATTGCCTTATTTATTGGATTTGTAGATGCTCTTCCAATTCTTCGGCTCTGGAACAGTTATGGTGCCTTGGGCAATTATTTCAGCAATTAATGGAGATATCAATTTAGGTATTGCAATTATTGTATTGTTAATTATAATGTCAGTTGCAAGGCAATTATTAGAGCCTAAATTAGTTAGTAAGCATATTGGAGTTCATCCAATTTTTACATTAGTTGCAATGTATACAGGCTTTCAATTTATTGGAATTATGGGTTTATTAATTGGACCAATTATTTTAATTGTATTTAAAAATATTTTTGCAAGTCTAATAGAACAGGGAGTATTTAAAACTATTTTTGATAAAAAATAAAACTATTGATTTTTATTGATTTCTCTAATATAATAAAAATATAAATATTGGAAAGGAAATTGATAAAATGAGTATAAAAGCAATTGGTTTTGATGTTGGAGGAACTTTAGTTAATTATAATAAGCCATTAAATTGGAGCACATCTTATGAAGATGCAATTAAGTTTATGTGTAAAAAAAATCAAATTGAATTAACACAAGAAAGAATAGAAAAAGCAAAGAGTATTCTTACAAAATATAATACTAGAGTAAATCCAAGAGAAAAAGAAATATCTGCTCAAATAATATTTGAAGAGATTTTTAATAGTTGGCAAGAAGATTATGAGAAGTTAAATGAATCAAAAAGAACTTTTTTTGAATTTTTCCAAAGAGAAGCATTTCTTTATGATGATGTAACCAATGTATTAGAATATTGTAAAAAGCATGATATTTTATGTGCAATTTACACAGATGTAGCTTATGGAATGGAGGATGAGTTCTCATTAAAAGATATTGAGAAAATATCAGATTTCATTCAATTAAAATTAACATCTTTAAATGTTGGATATCGTAAGCCAAATAGAAAAGGTTTTGAAATTATGCTAAAAACTTTTTCTTGTAAACCAGAAGAAATGATTTATGTTGGAGATGAAAAAAAGGATATAGAAGGGGCAAAAGGAGCTGGAATGATAGGCGTATTAATCAATAGAGAGGATAAAGAAAAAGATTTTGGACAAGATTATACAATTTCAAGTTTAAGTGAAATCAAGCAAATTATAGAATGTTAAAAAGACTTTATAATTATATTTTGAATTACTGCGTAAGCGACCAAACGAAACGAAGTGGAGTGCGAATTGGAGCAACTTTCATTTAAATTTTTATTATGGAAGTTGCGACACCAAAGTAATGAAAAAATATAATTATAAAGTCTTTTTTAATAATTTTTATTCCCACTCAATTGTTGCAGGTGGTTTTGAAGTAATATCGTAAACAACACGATTTACATGTTTCACTTCATTTACAATTCGAGAAGATACTCTTTCTAATATTTCATATGGTATTTTACTCCAAACACCTGTCATAAAATCAGTTGTCTCAACTGCACGAAGTGCAATGGTATAATCATAAGTTCTTTCATCTCCCATAACACCTACTGATTTTAAATTAGTCAATACTGCAAAATATTGATTAATTGTTTTATTAAGACCACTATTTGCAATTTCTTCTCTAAAAATACTATCTGCATCTTTTAAAATTGTTAATTTATCATCTGTAATTTCCCCAATAATTCGAATCGCAAGTCCTGGACCAGGGAAAGGTTGTCTATATACTAAATTTTCTGGAATTCCTAATTCTAAACCAGTTAATCTTACCTCATCTTTAAATAAATCTCTTAAAGGTTCTACAATTTCTTTAAAATCAACATAGTCAGGTAAACCTCCGACATTATGATGGCTTTTAATAACAGAGGCTTTTCCAAGCCCACTTTCAATTACATCTGGGTATATTGTTCCTTGAACTAAGAAATCTACTGTACCAATTTTTTTGGATTCTTCTTCAAATACACGTATAAATTCTTCACCAATTATTTTTCTTTTTTTCTCAGGGTCTGTAACTCCTGCAAGTTTTGATAAAAACCTTTCTTTGGCATTTACTCTAATTAAATTAATATCAAATTGTTCTTTAAATACTTTTTCTACTTCATCGCCTTCATTTTTGCGAAGTAATCCATGATCTACAAATATACAAGTTAGGTTTTTGCCAATTGCTTTTGAAAGTAAAACTGCTGCAACAGAAGAATCAACACCACCAGATAAAGCGCATAATGCTTTTTTATCTCCAATTTTATCTTTTAATTTTTGTATAGTTTCTTGTGTAAAAGAACTTATAACCCAATCACCTGAACAGTTACAAATATTAAATAGAAAGTTTTTAATTACTTTAATTCCATTTACAGAATTGTTTACTTCTGGATGAAATTGAATTCCATATAATTTTTTTGTTTCATTTTCTATAGCTGCGTTTGGACAAGAAGAAGTTGAACCAATATTTTTAAAGCCTTCAGGAAGAGTTTCAACAAAATCTGTATGACTCATTAAAAATCCATTTGTTTTTCCAAAACCTTGTAAAAGTAGGGAAGAGTTATCAATTAAAACATCAGTTGTTCCATATTCTCTTTTATTTGCTTTTGCAACAATTCCACCTAAAATATTTGTCATAAGTTGCATTCCATAACAAATACCAAGAATGGGAATTCCAAGATTAAAAATTTCCTTATCACATTTAGGAGCATTTTCTCCATAAACACTTGCAGGACCTCCAGTAAATATTATTCCTTTGGGATTTTTTTCTTTGATTTTTTCAATTGAAATATTATAAGGTACTACTTCAGAGTAGACATTACATTCTCTTACTCTTCTTGCAATTAATTGATTATATTGTCCACCAAAATCAAGTATTAAAATTAACTCATTTTTCATAATTTACCTCCACTTAAAATTGATAAATTTATTGTAACATAAATAAAAAAAATAGTAAATGAATTTTGTTAATTAAATTTTCAGAATTTGACAAAATTCACGTAATTTGCTATACTTAATATAAGCGAAAACTTAGTTCCTCTTGATATTTCTCATTCAGAAAGGAGTAGACATTATGTGCAGGGAAGTAGCATTAAAGCTTTTAAATGATTTTTTAGACGAAATTTATCGGAATGGTTATGTAACACCAGAGTTGAAAGAGAAAATAAAAGACTTCATGCTCAAATGCGACTATGAATCATTAGGCATAACAAAGGAGGAGATTAGAAAAGACCGGCTGAAGGAATATGTTATATTCTTTAATGTATCATACATTTGTGAATATGACATCTTCGCTAGGAAAGAGGACTTCTATGAAGCACTAAAGGACCTTAAAGAATGGCCGGAGATTAAGAACTTTCTTGATAGGGGAAACATCTTGTGTGATTTCCACTTTGAGTAACTAGTAACTGTTGTTAAAGAGGAACTAACCGCCAGGAAGTTTCTGGCGGTCATATTATTTCAAAAAGCATCCTGTAATAAATGAAAAATGAACTTTGACAACAAAATACCCCCTAATATATAATTTCAATATAGACGA
>CANQHU010000036.1 GCA_947623945.1 uncultured Clostridia bacterium
AGCAGTGTATACTACCCGAATTTAGTAATTTCAACTGTTTTAATAATTGATGTCTAAAAAAATGGGGAAACTTTTTGTAAATTAGTATTGACAAGTTTAATTTTTTGGATTATATTGGTATTATTGCTGGAAAAATAAGGTAATTTGGTATTTTTTGTAAATTGCTTAAAAGGAGTATTATATGTTAAATTTTGTACTTTGTGATGATAATTTAAATATCACAAACAAGTTAGAACAAATTTTAGAAACTATATTTTCAAATAATAATTATGATGGAAAGGTTGTATTTAAGTCTGATAATGCAGATGATATTTTACAATATGCTAATTCTAATGAAGTTGATGTATTAATGTTAGATATTCATTTAAATTCAAATAAAACTGGGCTTGAATTAGCTGAAGAAATTCGAAAGAAAAGGAAAAATACTTATATCATTTTTACAACAGGACATTTAGAGTATGCTATGATTGCATATAAATATAAAACTTTTGATTACTTGCCTAAACCTATTACATATGAACGATTAGAAGGAACTATTAGAAGATTATTTGAAGATGCAAATGAATTAAATAAAAACTATATAAAAATTGATAATAAAAATACACTTATTGATGAAGATGAAATTCAATATATAAAAAAAGATGGTATGAAACTAGTTTTTCATACTTCTAATTGTGATTATAATACTTATAGTTCTTTTAATAAATTTCAAGAAAAATTGCCAGATAACTATATAAGATGCCATAAATCTTATATTGCTAACTTAAACCAAATAAAAAAAGTTGAACCTGTTTCTAACACTATAACTTTTAATGATGATCGCACATGTGAAATTGGTCCAAACTATAAAAAAGATTTTATGGAGGTTTTGAAAAATTATGGAATTCTTTAATAATCTATTTTTAGCAAGTAAATTTAAAGATATTGATAGTAAAAGTAAAAAAATTATTATAGTTAACTTTAGTCTTGTTTTTATTACTTTAATATTACAATTTCTTATTACATTTTATTATATTGATAATTCAGCAATAATTATTAAATTTTTAAGTTTTATACCAGTAATTTCTTATGTTACTATTAGTTTATTTTATTATACAAGCATTATGAAATTATCAGCAACTACAAAAGAGTTAAAAAGTGTTGAAATTTATAATAATACATTAATAAATTTACAAGATAACATACGTTTATTTAAACATGATTTTAATAACATTATTGCTACTATTGGTGGCTATATAAGAACAAATGATATAGAAGGATTAAAAGATTATTATTTTTCATTAGAATCTGATTGTCAAAAAGTAAATAATTTATATTTACTAAACCCAAAAATTATTAATAATCCTGGCATTTATAATCTACTTACTAGCAAGTATAATGAAGCAATATCTAAGAATATAAAAGTAAATATGTCATTTCTATTAGATTTAAATACTTTAAAAATGCAAATTTATGATTTTTCTAGGATATTAGGTATTTTATTAGATAATGCTATTGAAGCAAGTAGTGATAGTAAAGAAAAAATTATTAATATTACTTTTAGAAATGATACCAACAATAATAGACAACTTATTATAATTGAAAATAGTTACTCAAATAAAGATATTAATACAGAAGAAATATTTAAAAAAGGTATTACAGAGAAAGAAAATCATACTGGATTAGGTTTATGGGAAGTCCGCAGAATAATTCAAAAAAATAATAATGCTAATCTTTTTACATCAAAAAACAAAGATCTTTTTTCTCAACAATTAGAACTTTATTAATATGTACATACAAAAAAACAGCTGCCTATAGCTGTTTTTTTTGGACGGATTGTATAAATATAACACTTAAGTTATAGCTTCTTTTTTATCATTTTATTATAAATCAATTCTTGATATTGGTATGTTGTAATGGTTTTTTATTGTATTATATGGTATTTTATGAGATTTTTTGAGGTTATTTAAAATATAAAAAGCTATATAAATATTGATTTTTCAATACTTATATAGCTTTTTGTTTTGGTAGCGAAGGGGAGAAACAAAAATAGCCTTTTTTCCATTTTTTAAGTTCTTCGGAAACACTTAGTATATCGCCATTTTGGTAGGATTTCTTCTTTATAGTTTTTTGTTTTCATTCAAAACTAAGTCGGGAAAAAGTCGGGAAAATTTTCAAACATTTGATTGTATTTTTTTATATAATATTACATACATTTATATACAAAAATTATAACATATAATCTAGAAAAAGAAAACAATCCCTTCCGCTTCTTCTTATCTGTTATTAATATTACCATTCCCAACTATATTATAATACTTGTTTTGAATAATTTGTCGAAATTTGACATTTTTTTACAAAATTATCCACAACTTTGGAAAGTTTTGTAAAAAGTATTGACTTTTCATATTTAATAATGATATATAATATATAAAGGATATCTTGATATTATGTTAATTCTATGATATAATATTATTGTATCATATTACTAAAACTTGTTAATAATATTTAATAGGTGGTAATATGATAATTAAAAGGTTCAAAAAGTTTATTGTAAGGAGGAGATATGTTATGGCTAAATTAAAAGAAAAAATTTCTATTGAAGAACTTTTAATTGATGGTATTGAAAATTCTAGTAATAACGACTGGGATGAATTATGCAATGCATGTTCTTCTCTTGTTAAAGATGCTAAAATGACAGATGACGATATTGATGATATTGTAAAAAAGGTTAAAAATGGGAATAATTAATTATGAAAATAGTTGTAGATACTAATGTTTTTATAAATGGCATATTTAAAGAAGATAGCTTTTGTAAAGCTATTTTTAAGTTAAAAAGCATAAATAAAGTAACATTTGTTATGAATAAAGAAATGCAAGATGAATTATTACTTATTTTTTATAACATCTTAATAGAAGCATTAAATAGGAAAAAAGCAGAATTTAAAGAAATAAAAGTTCTTCCATTTATTTCTTCTCTTTCTAAGTGTCTTTGGCAAATTGAAGAAATAGATCACATAATTAATACTAATTATTGTGTAGATGATAAATCTGATAATAAATTTGTGGATTGTTGCATAGATGGCAATGTTAAATATTTAATAACTCAAGATAAACATATTAATTCTGCTAGTACTGTTTTAAAAGAACAATATGATATAGAGGTTTTAAGCCCTATGCAATTTTATACAAAATATAAGTCACATCAATTATAGAGATTTTAATCTCTTTTTTTATTGAAAAATCAATAAAAATTCGGCTTACGAGAATAGATTTTAAGCCATTTTTATTTTTTGGTCAACAACTTATATGCCTTGATTTTACTGGATTTAGGCATAAAAAAAGAGGTAGATCAGAAATCAATCTAATCTACCTTTTTATTTTATAAAATATCAATATGTACTGCATTTCCACCTATTAAATAAGTATATCTTAATTTTCCTTGATTTACTAATTGCTTTGTATAAGATAATAATGTATTTCCAGATACACCTTGAAAATATAAGTCTATTGCTTTTCCAGATAAATGTCTTGAATTAGCAACTCCACCTACTTTTTTATTATGGCTTGTACATCTACAACCACTATTTACTATGCAAGGCTTTCCAAAGTGTTCTCTTATTTGATCTGCAATTTCTACTACTTTTAAATTTATATTGTTAAGTCCACAACCACATTTACAAGTAAATTCTGATTTTTTAAAATGTTTTATATTATCCCAACTTAAACCATTTGAATTTAATTTTGCTCTTGTATTTGAACCACAAATTCCATCTGGTGCTAGTCCATTTTTTGATTGATATTCTTTACATTTTGCAATAGTATTATTTCCTGCTACTCCATCTGGATTAGTTCCTATTTTAGTTTGAATATCTTTAATTACTGAAATTAATTTTGTATCTGTATTTTTTCCATAAATACCATCAACTGCTAATCCATATTCTTTTTGAAATTTTTTATATGCTTCTTTTGTTCCTGCACCTTCTATTCCATCAATATTTTTATAATAAAAATTTAGGAATTTTAAGTTCATTTGTCTTTGTTTTACATTTAACATATTATTTTTCCTCCTTATTTTTATCTCTTAATTGTAATAATACATTCTTTAATTGTTCTGGAAATGGCACACCCATTTGTGATACATTTTCTAGTAAACTTATACCTTCGTTAGCAATAAAGAACATCATTACTATTTCTCTTATTGCAGGAATACCTAAGTTTTTTTCTAGTAATACTGATATTCCCACTAAAATAAATATTACTACTTTTCTTATTATTCCTTTTATGCCAATTTCACTTGAAAGTTCTTTATTATGTATGGCTTTTAATACACCCGTTATATAATCTGCTACTGCTAATCCTACTAATGTTGCTGCTAGTCCATCCCAGCCACCTAAAAAACTTATTATTAGTCCTCCTATTATTCCAAAATAAATACTTATTGAATTAAATAATTTTTCCATTTTTCTCCTCCTTTTACAATGTTTTTACTTCTAAAAATGTTGAGTCTGTATATTCTCTTAAATTTACTTGATTGTTCATTCCATAAATAGAAACAAGCAAACTAAATTTATCCCCCTTTTTTACTGAGATAGTCTGTTTAGGTAAAGAATATGTATAAAATTCTTTATTAGTAATGCATTGCATATTAAAATAATCTCCATTATTATTTTTCATTATTACACCTAAACATCTAAAGTTTTCTGTTTTTGATTGTAATAAAATAGAACCTGAAACTTCCACATATTTTACATCATCTTTTATTACTACTTCATTGTTTATTAATTCAAGTTTGTTTCCTATTTTCAATTTTTGTTTTAATGGAACTTGAAAATTATTATTACCTTCTTGTGCTCCTTTTAATACATAATCATCAGTTGATAATGTACATTTTATAATATTACATTCTTCTGGAAGAGGTATCATATATTGACACCTCTTTTCTTTAATGAATTATTCATATAAATGCTATTATGCATTCCTGCATTTTTAGGAAGTAAACTTAAAATATTATTACTAGGTTTCATTGTATTCACCCCTTACTACAAATTCAAAATAGTTTCCAGCAGATGCTTTCCAATCACTTGTTATTTTTATTTGATTGCTTATACTGTCAGCATCTCCTACCTCTGAATAATGTCCTGTATTTAAATCATCATTTGTTGTACATTTTATTAATCTTTGCCCTACATAATAAACATCAAGAACATTTGCCCCTACTTTATAATAACAAGGAATTGTTATTGTAGCCCCTAAACTTGTATCTTGTTTTATTTCTAATTTATATTTATTTAAAATTAACTTTTTTTGCATATTATTTAGGGCAACTGCTGAAAGTGGTGTTTTTCCTGTATATTTAGCTGGTGTTACATAATGTTTTACACCATCTATCTCTACATAAGCCTGTTCTTCTATTTGTCCATCTTCAAATTCAAGTATTTCCATTTGTTGCCTCCTTTTTTTCTAATTTTTTTGTAAGTTCTTCTATTTGTTTTTGCTGTTCTTGTATTGCTTTATATGCAACTGCTATCATAGAATATAACTCTACCCCTGTTTCTTTTCCATTTTCATCTACAGATGTTATTTCTGAAGAATATTTATAGTCTTTTCCAATTACAAAACCTATATGCTTTTTAGTTTTATTCTCTTGCCTTTTTAAGTTATATTTGTAAATATCTACTTTTTTAATAATTTCTAATCCATTTTCTAATTTTTCTATATTTGTTTTATTTTTTTCTAGTGAAGTCTGTGAAAAATGGTCAGCTGTTACCCAAGTTTCTCCACCACCTGCAGATGAGCCTGATATTAAAACACCTGTAGAAGTATCATTTCCAGTATATCCAATACATGCATTAGTTGCACCTAAGTAACTTTTTCTATCTAAGTCATCTTTAACTGTAAAAACTTGATCTCCCAAAGCTCTACTAGTGCTAATATTTATTTTTCCTCCTGTAATATTAGCATTACTACATGATACTGTACCATCTTTTGTAACATTAAAATTAGTACTTTTTATTGTTACATTATCTCCTGTTAAATCTACTTCTTTTCCGTGCAAGAGAAATTTTATTAGCATTGATTTGCACTTTTTCAGCAGATTGATTAATTTTTGAAATAATTTCATCATTTCCCACCTTCTTTGATACAGTACTTGTTATACTATCTGTTGTTTGTTTTATTTCTGACTTTGCTGTATTTAATTCATCTTTGGTTGCATATGTTTTTGATACTGTACTTGTTATGCTATCTGCTTTTATATCGATAGCACTATTCATTTGCTCTGTTGTTGAATATCCTGTTAATTTTTGATTGACTGAAAGTTCTATTTGTTTTGCAGATTGATTTATTGAACTATTCATTTCATTTTGTGTTACATACAAATCTGTAAAATCATTTTTTATTAAATATTCTGCATAAAACTTATTACCAGTCATATCAATTAAATATATGTAATTATCTCCTTCAAACAATTCTATATTTAAATTAGGGATATTTTCTTTTTTAGGTTCTTTTAGTTCTGACAATATTCCATATTCTGAAAGAGAAAGTCTACGTATAACATAATCCTCATCTTTTGTTATAATTAAACTATCATAAACTTCTCCCTTTACTCTTAATTCTTCTATATCTATTTCATATTCTTTTTTTTCTTTCGAAGGATTATTTTTAGGTTGCTTGTCTACTATAATTTTATATTTCATAATGTTTCACTTCCTTCTGTATTTGGTAATAAGTTTTCATTTGGATATAAACTTTCTGATGGAAATAAATTGGCTGAATATGTCTTATTCCCCTTGACTTCAAACATTAATATATCTGCTTTTCCTGCATCTGTTATATGTAATTCTGTTATTCCTTCTATATTTCTTTTATAATCAGCAAAATTTGATACAGTATCCTTTATTCCATCTATTGTTTGTTCATGTTCTGTTAGTTTTTGTGATGTTTCTGTTTGTTCCTCTGCTAATTGTTTTATTTCTAGTTTTTCTTCATCTATTTGACTTTGTAATTTTTTATTTATTGCTTTTTGGGAACGTTTTCTTGTTGTTGTTTCTTGTCTTTGCTTAATACTTATTTTACTTTTTATATCTGCTATAAATCTTCCGTTGAAACTCATTTGCCCTTGATAAATAATTGGTTTTTCATCTACTACTAAAATATCCCCCATGTCGATAGTTGGATCTATAATTGTTGTTCCTTCAAAACTATATATTGTTAAACCTTTAAGTTTGTTATATATATTTTGTACTTGTTCTTCATCTGTAATAAATATATTGTCTTGATTAAGCCAAAGAGTATTTCTGCTCTCATCTCCAAATTTAAAACTTTCAATTCCATTTTCATATGCTACTTTAGAAATTTCATATTCTTCTCCAATTTTATAAGTTTTAAATAAATTTAATGGTATTTTCTTTGTGTCTTCTCCTAAAACTTTTACATATATTTTTCCATCTCTTCCTGCACATACAAATCCTGCTCCGTTTTCTCCTATATAACTCATATACTCTTTTGCTTTTATTTCATTGTCATATGTATATATTTTTTTATTTGAATTTAAAAAAGAAGTAGAACCGAAGTTCTAGCCCCTTTTTAATACATATATCTTGTGCTATTTCTCCTAAAGTTGCATATCCTTTTTTATTTATTAATTCACTTGCATCATAATATCCATCATCTAAATCAAATTTTATTACATTGTCTGATGCTTTTATATTAATAACATTATCATCTTCATCATCATAGTCATCTACATTATAAATTCCCATAGGTATTATTTCAAAACTACTATCATTTTTTGATAAACTTTTTACTGGTATTCCATTTAATGTTCCTACTAGCATTTTATTAACTTCTTCTACTGTTAGGGCATTATTAATTAATATTCCATATTCAATTCTTATAACTTTTGGAATTTGTATTTTAGCTTTTTTATGTATTTGTATTTCTATATACTGACTTGGTACACTACCTAATTCTAAATCATTATCAAATAATTCATTTCCGTGGTTTAAAATCTGTAATATAATCTGGGTTTATTAATACACCATCAAAATATATATTCATTACTGATTGAACATTTTTATATATGTTCTCGTTCCATTTGGCACTTACATCTTTATACATTATTTGCCTCCTGTACTGCTTTTATTTGAGCTTGTGTTAATTTTTTTTGCATCATATTAAAAGACACTTGCCAAACTGATTTGGAAGTATCTTCATCTTCTCCTGTTAAATGCATTTTTGATTTTCTTTTACTTACTCTAAATTCAGCATTTTCAAGTAATCCACCGAGGAACACTAGGAACTTTTATTGTTACTATCATAGGATTTTGATATGTAGCTTGTAATAGTTCTTCTGCTTCTTCTTCTGTTAATAAATCCCAACTCATATTACATTTTAGCAATCCAACTGCAATAGGATTGTCTATTAATGAACCATCTATAATTGATGAATAACTATCTTTATCCGTATCTTCTATATCATCATCATAAGTTGATGGCGATTTCATTAATTTTCCATTTAATTTCCAAAGCATAATCTACCCTCCTACTAAAGTTTCAATATCTTTTCCTGTGTGTCTTACTTTATCTTTTAAATCATCTAGTAATATTTGTCCTAGTTTTTTATTTCCTACATTTACAGTCAAGTATATAGGTTGTCCATTATTATTATCAAAAAATTGTGCATCTTCTATTGCTCTTCTCATTGTGTCATACATTATATTTTGTGGAGTTACAATTTCTGGATTGTTACTTGCACCTTGATATTCTCCACCTATAAATGCTGTTTCTTCATACAATACTCCACCTTTGGCTAATCTTGGCATTGAAATTTCATTTAGTGTTGAAAGATTGAATCCAAATTTTTTCCCACCAAATACAGGAACCCAATCAGGTATATCAAAACTTAATTTATTTAGTGCTTTAATTACCCAATTTATTCCTTTAATGACTCCATTTGCCATATTTTCTATTCCTCCTAAAATAGAATTGATAACACCTTTTATTGCTCCCCATATTGCATTAAAAATATTACTTACTGTTGTTTTTAATCCATTCCAAATATTATTCCATATACTACTTATAGCATTTAATACATTTGATATTGTATTTTTAATTCCATTTATGACATTTGATATTGTTGTTGTAATACCATTCCAAATATTGCTTATTACTGTTTTTATTGCATTAAATACAGTTGTTATTACCCCTTTAACTACATTTATAGCTGTTTGTATAATTCCCTTTATTGCTTCCCAAACTCCTGATATAATTCCTTTTATAGCTTCCCAAATCCCATTGAAAAATGTTTTTATTCCTTCCCAAGCTTTATTCCAGTCTCCTGAAAATACACCTGATATAAATTCTATTATTCCTTTAAATACCGTTACTACTCCACTAATAGCATCTGCAATAAATCCGACTACTTGACTTATTGTATTCCACAAACTTTCAAAGATTGGTACTAAAACAGGTAAAATATTTCCTATGAACCAATCTATTAGAGGTTTTAATATATCATTCCATAAGGTCATTATCAATTCTGATAAATTATCTATTAGAGGTTTTAGATGCTCATTCCATAATGTTGTAATACTTGATACAAGATTTTCTACAAATGGAGCTATATATTCATCATATACAGCCATAAATTTACCAAATGTATCACTTAATGATGCTTTTAATTCATCGAAATGTGTTATTATTGTATATACTACTAAAGCTACTACTGCTATTATTGCAAGCAGTGGTAAAGATAATCCTGAAAAAACAGTATTGAATATTTCTCCTAATGCTGAAACTTTTTGTATTACATCATTTATTATTGAAAATCCTTTTAAAGCTGCCACTATTCCTAATATAACCGTTATAACATCAGGGTGTTCCACTAACCATTTAAATATATCCACCAGTCCACTTAATATTTCTAATGCTATTGAACCTACTGTAGTTCCTATTTGCACTAAAGCATTTATTAGAGGTTGCCAATCTATTTCTGATAATTTTTCTGATATTTCTCTGAATTTATCTGAACACCAATTTAACCAATCTTGAAATCCCGGACTTTGTACTACATTATTTATTGCTATTAATAAATTATTAAATGCATTTGCTAAACTTTGTACTATGGCATCTCCATTACCGTTATAATTCCAAGCATTTGCAAAGGCTTCCGCTATATTTCCTATAATTGCTAATATATTTTCTAGTATAGAATAAACTGTTCCATTAGTTATAATTTTTTCAAAACTTCCCCATACAGAAGCTATAAGTCCACCTACTTGTCCTGCTGTTATTTTTATTTGTTCTACTAATTGTGTGCCATAATTATCCCAACTTTCTTTTAATGGCTTAAATAAATCATATAATTTTTGTGCTAATGGACTTAGTTGACTATCTACTCCTGATAAATCAAAACTTGGTGCTACACTACCACTTCCTGCTCCACCATTATTTGAGTTATCATTTTCTTGTACATTATTTATTTCATCATGTATTCCTGCTAATTGTTTTGCTTCTTTTGTTGCTTTTTTAGTATTTCCTGCTACACTTCCCATTGATTTAGCTGATGCATTTGCAAATATATTTACCCTAAACAAAGCATATACAACACTTTGAATTGCTTTCATTAATTGATATACTAAATTAGTAACAAATTGAATAACTGGAGCTAAAGCTGAACCCATAGCATTTTTCATGTAATCAATATTAGCAGAAAGTTGTTGTGCTCCTGCATTTTGTGAAGATAACCAGCTTTGGGCTGAACTACTTAAAACTGAATAAATACCTCTTAGAGAAAATAAAGCTCCTGCATATTTTAAAACCTGTCCTAATCCACTTTTTAAACTTTTTCCCATGCCTTTTATATTATTTGTTATATTTTGCGTTATTTTAGGCATTTGACTAAAACTATTTTTAAGACTTCCTATGCTTCCTTTTGCTTGATCTAATTTACTTTTAAATACACTAAAAAAACTAGCCAATTTATTTTGACTAGTTCCTGTTTGCCCTGTCTCATGCCTTAATTCAGACATTTTATTTTTAGCTTCACTTAATTGTTTATTATACATAGCAATTTCCTGTGTCATCTTTTCTTCCTGTGCAATTAATGAAATATATTCTTTATTACTATTTAGACTATTATTTATAGCTTGTTGTATAGCTGGATTGTCCGGACTTATTCCATTTGGTGTTACATCTTTAGTAGTTTGAGTAGTTATTTCATCTAATTTTGGAGTTATTACATTTAATTTCAATTGTCGGGCATTTATTTTTTCTTGTAGACTATCTATTTGCTTTTGTAGTTGTGAAATCTGTTTATTTGCGTTTTCTGTTGTTGCCTTAATTTCTATAACATTTGATTTATTAGAATTTTTTAAGTTTGCTATTTTTTGTTTTACTATTTTTACTGCTTGTTGTACTTTTCCTGTTATACTACTAAAATCAGCATTATTCATTTGTTCTTTTATTTGTTTTACTTGCTTTCTTATTTCTGGTACGAGTTTTTGAAATTCTTTAACTGCACCTTCTATACTTGCTTGCACTAAGATATCAATTTCCTCAACTGTCATAGTCTATTCCTCCTTTCAGGCAAAAATAAAAACACCTACCTAAGTAAGTGTTTTATATAACTTCATTTCTTATATTTTGCTTTTTGGCACTTTCCCATTTATCTATTAATTTTAGCATTTCTTCTTTTGGTCTTTCTACATATTTTAATGTTATTATTTGCCCTTTATCTTCAATGTTTATATTACCATAATTAAATATATTTTGTTGTGCTTTTAAATTAACAATTCTATATAACGGAATTATTCTTTGTTCTTTATTAAATACTCCTTTTTCTATGATAAATTTTTCATCATTATAATAATATTTACTATTTTTATATATAAAATGCATACATAAAGGCACTATTAGTAATAGTCCTCCTGTTAAAAATAATGCTATTATTATCCATATAATTATTGGAGTTTTACTTATTTTCATATAATAATATTCTTTCATATATTCTCCTATTAACTAATATATATTATTCTCCTAATCCAAATTGGCTTTTTGCACTAACTTTTCCATTAGTAAATGATATAGTGGCATTTGCAATTCCATTAGACCAAGAATAAATTTTCATTGAAGAATCTCCAAATGAACTCTCTGATGATACTGTTCCTTCTTCGCCTATTATTGCTACTACTTCTTCATATGTCATTCCAGTTTGAATTTGGTTAAATTTATCTATTGTTATTTTAGTTGTACTTTCGTTATCCACAGACATACTATCATTAAATGTATCTACTGCATTATTTAATGTATCAGATAGTGTCTTTTGTGATTGTAAAACAACAACTCCTGTTATTACACAAATGATAATACTTGCTATCGCCATTCCTTTACTTGCTTTCTTTATTAATGATACTATAGCAAATATTCCTCCTATTAATGCTAATATAAAAGACACGTTATTTATAATTGGAATAAATGAAGTACATAGACCAATTATTCCCAATACTAAACCTGCTGTAGCAAAACCACTTTTCTTTGTTTCCTCCATAATATAATTCCTCCTTTTATTTTATTAAAGAAAGTATATTATTAGTATTACAAAATGTCAATATTTTTTACAAATTTTTATTTTTTTTGAATAAATCTTTGAATATTTTTCTAAGAGGAACTATTTTAGGTTTTTTACGCATACTATCTCCTTGCAACATTTTATCTGTTACTGCTTCTTGTAATGTTATTTCTTGTTTAAAATCTTCTATTGTCCTTATAAATTGTATTTCACAATATAAATATATTTCTCTGTATGGACTACTCCAAAATTCTCTAGGAGATATTTCGAAATAATATGCTAATGGTTCTAATCCATATACCATATCTTTTAATGTTCTAGCTTTTTTTAAATTATACACTATATCATCTAAACTTGTGACATTGCTTCTTTCTCTACTATTTTTGTCATTGCTTTTTCTGCTGATTCTTTCATTAAACTGTTCATATCTATTCCTGATAAAGGATTTGATATCTTTTGAGTTAAATCTTTCTTGCTCATTTTGGTATTGAAAAAACCCTCTTCATTTATTACCTCGGCTATTTCTTTAAATATATCTTCATAGCTTTTATTGTTTTCTTTTTTATAACAATCTAAAAAATCATATACTTCTTCGCTTGATTTAAAAGATTTTGCTCCGTTTTCTATATCTTCAGCAAATGTAAATATAATTTTAGATAATGCATCTAAATCATTTCCATTCATTGCTTTAAAATATAAATCTTCAAAATTTTTTTCTCCTAATAATTTAGATATATTTACTATTTTTCTTGTAGTAAATACTAATTCTATTGTTTTATTTTCTGCTATTAATTTCATTTTTTTACTCTCCTTTGCAAAAGAGAGCAAGATTTTACTCTTGCTCTTGTTTTTCAGAGGCTATTTCCTCTGTTTCTATTTTTTTATTTTTTGTGCTAATTTTTTTACTTGTCCTAACTCTAGCACTTAAAGTAGAACTACTTTGAGGGAAATTTATCGTAACTTTCTGTTACGGCTGTATTTCTATAAATTTTTACTACATCCTTTAGCCAATCTTCATCTGTTAATTCCCCAGGAATTGTTACCATACTTCCTCCAAATTTTCTTAATAATGGTTCTTCTCCTTCTGGTGCTGTATTTTCTGGATGTTTTACAAAGAAATATCCAGGTTTTTTATTAAGTTCTTTCATCCACTTGTGTTGAGTATGAGTATAATATACATTTAATTCTATGTCTCCTGCTTTTGTTTTTCCAGGTTGCGAAAATTCATAATCAATATCTACCGCACTTCCTGTAATTGCATCCGGTGCTTCTTCTAATTGTGGAATACTTTCGCATAAACAGATTTGTTTTGCATCTGTTCCATCTTCACTTTCAGAAAAATATATTTTAGATAATGTGGCTAAATTTGGCATATCTTCATTTTTTACTCCACTTGCCATAGTTTCATCATTCCTTTCTATCTTACATATTCAAATGAGTTAGTTATTGCATTATATCTAACTTCATAAGTTGTTATTAGCCTATATTTTTTAGTTATAGGATCAAATAAAATAGGACTAGTATTAGTCCTAATAATGTTCTTTTTTCTTAATTCTAAGTCTGTGTTATTTACCATTTCCATGCAAAATCTTTGCTTATCTCCCCAATGTTCAATGGTTATTTGAAATGTTTTTCTTATAGGTATTGCATTTCTTGACTTATTTACACTTTCAAGAGGTGTATTAATGACTCTTACTGGAAACTTACTTTCTGTTGTAGGTGTTGTTAACGTTGTTTCTGTCTTTATTCCTTTAATATCTTCTATGTTTTCTAACATATCATTTAACATGTCAGACATCTGTTTAGTTGTAAAATCTTTCATTATTTTGCCACCTCTTTCAACATTTCATTTATTTTCTTTGTTACTATTTCCTTGTTTTCTTCTCTTGTTTTAAATTCAGCATCAGTCATAAAGTGATTGCTTGGTACGCCATGAGCAATATAAAATTGCGTTTCATTTATTGTAACAATAGGATAATTTAATGCTCTTTCAACTTTATTTACTGGAATAAACCATTGTGTAAAACCACTTTTTATAAAGTGTTCTGTAGTTCCAACATGAGGTAATTCTGCAAATTGTCCTGTTCCAAAATGTTCAAACATACTCCAAGGCATCTTTTCTTTACTTGTATATACTCTTCCTTTTACTTCCATGTTAGAAGTATCTACCATTTCTACAAGAATGCCGTCTTCATGATTTCCTTTTTCTAGTTTAATAGCATATCCTTGTATGTTTTTTAGTACATCTTCAACACTTTCCTTTATGGTATTAGGAAGTTCTTTAATTATTTTGTCTATTTTTTTGAAATTATGTCTTACTTTTACTTCACAATTAAATTTTATGCTCATTTTTAATCTCCATTGTATTTTTCTAATTTATATAGTGTTGTATTTCCTATTTTTGGATTGTCTGTTACAGTATAATCTGGTTTAAATTCTTCTAGGTTCGATATATTTGTTAATGATATTCCATTTCCTTTTTGTATATCATAATCTATAGTAGTTCTACCATTTACTATACTATAATCTACTTCTCCTGCTGAATTTCTGTCTAGTTCGTTTACATCATGTTGCAAATTTAAAAAGGCTGTTTTAGTTTTTGTATTTAAGGGTTTATAATGCCATTTTTTAGATTTTTCGCCATGTTCTTTGACTTCTTCATAGTATGAAACCCATACTTCTTTTAAATCTCGTAACAACATTACTTAATCCTCCTTAAATGAGCTTTTATAATATTATTTCTCATTTTTTCAACAATATCTTCATACGAACTAGATATACTTCCTTCGCTTCGTGAAAGCAATCCCTCTGCTCCGTCTTGCTAAATATTCACTTTTTACTGCCTTTTTTATGTATGGAAATAACTTTTCATCTTCTTGTTTTCTATTAGAAATATCACAGGCAATAGAAGTCATGTCTTCTATTATATTCTGCAATACTTCATCTGTATTTTCAATATAATTAGATCCTAAATTAGCCTTTATTTTTTCTAACATTCTATTGCCTCCTTAATTATCCTTTTTGTGGTAATAAAGTTAATAAATCTGCTTTTGTTGCTGATTTGTCATATTCTATTCCTAATGCATCTAATTGTTTTTTTATTTCTGCTACTGTCATGTCTTTAAAACTTTTTTTGTTTTTTTTGTTTCTACTTCTTCCTATTACTGTTGTCATATTATCCTCCTATTCTGCCGGACTTAAAGTCAAACCTGTTAAATCTAGCTTTTTACTTGTTCCACCGTTTTTAAATGTTACGGTTTGTGTATTAGAATGTAATTGTACTACTAAAATACCATCTTCATCTAATGTTCCAGAACCTTTTGTTTGAGCTTCTGATAATTCCCATTCAATACTATCGCCTTTTGTAGCTTCTTCACATTTTAATGCTAGGAAGTTACCTTTAGCTTCTTTATCAAATTGTGGGAAACTTTGAACGTACTTAGATGTTCCTGTTACCTTAGTATCATTCAATTCAACTTCTTGTAAAGTATTAACATCTACACCTAATACTTGTCCCTCTGGTAAAGCCACGGTTACTTTTTTCGTGGCTGGACTAGGGATTAGCTGGTGCATATGAGCAATATACACCTGCAAGTTTGTTTTCATATACATGTCCATATAGATTGTTACTTCTATATTTAAATACATTATCATCTGCTTTTTGGTCTTCATCTGGTGTAAAATATTTAATATATTGGTCTAAAGCTGTTACTGCTGCTGATTTTTCTACACATAAAAAGTTAATATCACTAGCACCATCATTCTTTTTGTATCCATATGATTCTTTACCGTCATTTAATTTTACTTCTGTATACATTCTTGTTTGAGGCACTTCAATTATTGTAGAAAATCTTTCTAATACTTTTTTAGATTTAGTTGTATCTAAATCATCTATCATTCCTTTTAATGTTGGAGTGATAAACAATATTCTATTTTCTGTAGAAACTTCATCTTCATCCATTTTGTTTGTGCATGCTCTTAAAGCTGTTATTACTCCTGCACCATCAGAAAGAGTTTCCTCTTTTTCAGATATTCCTTCAACTCCTGCAATTTTTGCAATTCTTGCAGCATCAACTTCTGGAACTACTTTTGTTCTTAAAAATTCTGATGCTAATTTTGCAAAAGGTAACCCTAATGCTTCTTGATTGTCAAGTCTATCAACTCTTAGTTCTTGAGAACGTTCTTTATCATATTTTACTGTTTCCCAAGTCAATTTTGTACTTCCTGTTGTGTATCCTGATTTTCTGTCAAAATCTCCTAATGCATCCATGTCTAATTTTGCTATTTTAATTTCTCCATTTAATCCTTTTTGTACTGTTGTTTCATCTCCATCTAAAATAGATGTTTTTGCTTCATTTTTATATACCTCATCTAACATAGGTAAATAAATTGTTGATAATTCAATATTGTTCATTTTTTATTCTTCCTTTCTTACTTTAATCCCATTGCCTTTCTAATTGCTGGATCAATACTTGGCTTATTACCTGATGGGTCAGGGTTATATGGTGGCTTTTCTTTTGACCACTCATTTACTGTTTTTTCAACTATTCTGTCTTGAATAGATTTAATAAGTTTTGTTTTTTCTTGTAATTGCTCTGCTGTCATGTTTTCATAATCAAATAAGTTTAGAAATTCTGGGTCAAATGCTGTGTCTTCTGTTGTTGCTATTTTTAATGCTTCATCTTTTAAATCTCTTGCATTTAACTTTTTTTGTATTTCTTGAATACTTTTGTCCTTTTGACTTAATTGATATTGTAATTTTTGTGTTTCGGTCATTTGAGCTAATTTTTCTGCTTCTGTTTTTTCTGTATCTCTTTCTAATTCCCATTGTTTTCTTGCATTTTCAATAGCTGTTTTATTAGAATTTGATATCCTACTGTCTAAAAATGATTGAAGTTCTTTATCTGTTTTGATAAGTTCTTCATAATTTACCTTTTCAGGTTTTGTTTGTTCTGCTCCCTTCTGGTTCTCTGCCCCTAAGTTAGCATTATCTGGATTTTGATTTTCTCCGTCCATTTTTTCCTCCTTGCCCCTTTAGTTCTCTGCCTAAAGTTGCTACTTACATATTTCATTTATTTTATAAAGCCTAACTATGATAAAACGGCATAAAAATAAGAGCCTGTCGACTTGGCTCTCGGATTTATGATTATAAAATTTTAATAACTTATTTATTTTTTCTTATATAGTCATAAAATAAATAATGTTTTACTGAATATATAAATGGACTAAATGCTATCCATAATCCATATAATATCCAATATAAAACCCCCATATTTAGTTTTATTCCTATTAACATTAGTAATATATATAACATATTTACCTCCTTCTACTAAAAAAGCACCTACTTTTTAGTAAGTGCTATTTATTAAAATCTATGTTTTGGCATAATTTATCTATTTTTTTGTTTAGTTTTGAATTTTTATCTATGTTTTGTTTGTCATTCCAAAATTGTGCTTTTAAACTACTCTCTTTTTCTTCTTTTGTCATTTCATTGTTTAAATTTCTATTAGGTTTCATATTATAATTCCTCCAACTTCACATATATTATACCATTTTTATTTTTTATGTCAATTAATTGAAACTCTGTATTTCTATTAAACAATATTTCTCCTCCACCTTCATCATTTAATGTTGACAGATTCCTTCCAGTTTTTGATTTTATTTTCATTATCATTTTAAAGTTTGTATCATATATCCCTAGTGATGAAGATATATAACTATTCCAATGTCCTATTCTTTGTTCATTATCAAATATAGATAACACTTGACTTACATCTTCGCTATCTTTTACATATACACTTCTTTTAACCCAACCTTTATATATTGGCATACCTTTTAATGCTTCATCCAAATTTCTTATATATTCTTTATCTTCTTCTGACAATTTTTCATTATTATATAGTTTAGAGTTAATTTTATATGATGTACTTTTTAAGTATTGTTCTAATGCTTTATATTGTTCTTCTCCTAAATTATTGCCATTTCTAAAATCTTTGCTTGTATAATTATTATTATATATAATAGTTGAGCGACAATAATGAAAATGGTGTGATATTGGTGGCAAATTCAAACCTACTACAAGTCCAAAACACTTTATTCTTTGTATGCTTAAATCTTTTTGTGTTTCTCCATAGTATCTATCAAATTCATTTTCTTTATTTATATAAAATGTTTGTCCATCTAAACTATGGCACATATATGTTTCATTTCCATCTATTGTTGCTATAAACCTTACTTTACTGTTATCTTCTGCAACACTTTTTATGCCTTCAACTTTCGCTAGGTTATTCAACCCTATTAATTCATTATCTATTGTTCCTGATATTTTATCTTGATTAATTGATAATTTTGCATTTTGTTGTTTTGTTATTATGTTTTGGTAGATACTATCATCTATGTTATTTTCTTTATTTTGTTGTATATTTATTAACATTTGCCTATATATTTGGTCTGCATTGTACTTTATTATTGCTTCAACATACTGTTTCCAAACATAACCTTTTTCATTCTGCATATTTAATAAGGCTAAAAAAATAGCATCTGGTATTACAGATACTGACTTCCTTTTCTTTTTAGGAAATGTTTGATTTACTTCCTTTTGTCCTTCTTGATAATAATAATTTGCAACATCTTTAAATATATTTAACTCTGTTTCTTCTAACTTGTTTTGTTCTTCTATATATGCACCATATATTAATAGTTCTAGTATTTCACTATTCTTTACTCTAGTTCTTTTATAGATGTTATTTGATAACATTCCGAAATAGCCAGTTAAGAAACCTTTATCTTTCCATTCTTCTATTTTAGTTTTTACCCTATTTAAGGTTTTATTATCAGATATACTATAAAGATGTTCAAAATCTATCTTATAACTATCAAATATTTCTTGTAAATTGTTTTGTGTTTGTTTGTTTGTTCTATTATATATTTGTTTCAATTTTTTTAATTGCTTATCGTGATAATTCCATACATTATTCATTTAATATTTTCCTTATCTTTGTTATTTGTTTTTTCTTTATTCTCTGATTATGTGTCCTTGCATATATAGATAAATATTTTTTTATCTTTTGATTTTTGTTTATTATTTCCTTAAAACTGTTCCATAATTGAATTAATATTTCTTTTACTTCTTTCCATACTTGCTCAAATACTTCTATTAAATTTTGAACAGTCTTTACTAAATTCTCGCGTTGCTCTTCCGTTAAATTTATATCATTTTCCATTTATTAAATCTCCTTTTTGTCTAAATTCTTTTTAAACATAAATTTATATAAATCTTTTCCTGCTTCAATCCAAAATCCAGTCATAATTGTAATACCAATCAATATTATTGTTTCTATTAATCTGTACATTTTATTCTTCTCCTTTCGTTACTGTATCTGACTGTTTTACATTTTCTTTCTTTATTTCATCATCTTGCTCTAATTTTTTATTTGGACTGTCTTGTTTTGTATTTAATGCAACATTACTTACATCTTGTCCTATTTTTTGCATATTTTCTATGTTTTCCTCTATGTTTTCTTGATTTTGTTTGTTTATTTTTTCTAATTCTGAGATTGCATCTAAATCATCTGGTAACATATCTATTACACTTGCATCACTTAATAAACCTCTTAATTTTAATGCTCTATCAGTTTCTGTTCCCTTGTCTGTTGGTAAATTTCTTTGTAAATCTATTTTTATACTTCTAAAATCATAATGTTTATGTTTTCTTTTGTTAATTCTATCTATAATTGTTTCCCATCTTCTTAAAAATGCTTCTTTAAATTGTTTATCTGCTTGTGTTATCATTTGTTCTAATACAAAAAATTTCCTGTCTAAAGCACTTGCATTATCTGCCGTTGTAAATCCTAAATCTGTTATATTAGGTACACCACTCATCATGGATATTAAATCAACTAATGTCTTTTTATGATTTTGCAATGCTGTATCTTGTACTGTTTTTTCTACCCAAGAAATATCTCCAGAATTATCAGGAGTATAAAATACTTTCATTTTAAGTAAATTTTCATCTTCTTTTTTTCTAGCTTCATTCAATACTTGTTCTACTTGTCCATTTTTATCTAAAACTGGCGCTCCTTTTTCGTCTATTTTATCTACCATTAAAGGATTTTGGGGTTCAAATCCCGTTATTTTTAATTTTGCATCATCATTATATTGAAATGTATTTCTACTGTTTTGTATTACCCTTTCATAGGCACAAATTAAAGAGATTACCAATTCAAAAATTGATAATCCCATTTCATTTTCTATTGCTATGCAAGGCAACATATCCCATGTGCCTTTTTCCCTTCTAGATTCATTTTCTTTAAATTTTTTCACATCTTCAGGAGTTGGCGAATAATATTTTTTTCCGTTTATTGTTGTAAGTTCTACTATTGTTATGTCTGTATTATTTTTATCTTTTTCTGTCCATTTTCTTAATTGTCCTATTTGATTTACTGGTGTAGAATAATCAAATATTCCTATTGTATTTAA
>CANQHU010000037.1 GCA_947623945.1 uncultured Clostridia bacterium
TAAAAAACGGTCGTTTTTAATACGGCAAATAAAAAAATACGATTTATGGCCGGTCATCGGCAAATAATTGTCTATAAAATAGTCTATAAATCAAAGTCTATTTATAAAAGGTTCAGAACGATTTTTAGACTGACATTTATTCGGCGTTGACCTTTTGGTACGAAGGGTGGAAATCATACGGTGCAGTGATGGGATTATTACTATCGTCCGTGCGGCCAATATCAAGAGCTGTATCGGTAACACTTACCGGAAAATCTACCGTATCGATGACCTGATCCCCGTCCATGACCGTAAAGCGTATATGGATATAATAAAAAAGAACCGTAGTGCCGCTGTATTCCTCTGGGATTAGCTCATATGTCCCTGTCGTAGTATTTCCTGAATCGGCATTGTAGCATGTAAAGGTATAGTCCTCGTTCAAGGACAGCTTCCAGAAGGTGCCTTCTCGGTCGTATTCATCGAAGGTGCCTTCCCATTCCGTGCCGGGGATCGCTGCCATCTGTTTTTGAACGGTTCCATAAAAGAATTCTTTTTCCTCCTCTTCTGTGGGATAGTATATGCCGTCCGGAGGATCTGTCACGGTTGCCGGCTCCGATGCAGCTGCTTCTTCCTGATCCTGATCCGGAAGACTGTCTGCGGCCGAATCTTCCTGATCCTGATCTGATCGTACAGGACTCTGCTCCGGTGCATCGGTACGTACCGATGCGGACTGCTCCTGTCCTGCAGGAGCATCATCTGAGCCCTTTCTGAAGACCAGGGCGAATATGATCAGAACGATAAGTACAAGGACTGCGGAAATGATCAATACTATTTTCTTTTTTTCCATATTTCTCCTTTCGTTATTTCTCTTTTTTTGGAAATTCTTTTTTGAACTTGAACTGATGGCCACTGACCGTCGTCCCGTCCGCCTTGACATAGCTGTACGGTTCCACGCCGTCCGGAATCAGATAGACGTCATATGTCCCCCCTTTCTTTGACGTCAGGCCCTTGAGCAGGATCTTCTTGCCGGCTAGCAGGTTCTTAATCTGACTGTCGGATAATTCTGCACCCATGATCCTGGACACGTTCATGCCGCACTTTTGGGAACAAAATGCGCCGAATTTTCCTTTGACCACATCTCCGCCACAGTTTGGACAGGCGCCTAAGCTCGGCTGTTGGGAGCGTCTTTCTGTAAATGCGGCCTTCAGCTCTCCGTTCTGCAGGGCGGTCAGGCAGGATTTGGTGAATTGCCGGATAAAATCATTGATGCCGTTCATGAAATCTGCTTCTGTCAGCTCGCCGCGTTGGATCTCGGAGAGCTGATACTCCCATTCTGCGGTCAGATCGGGTTGTTTGATCTGATCCACGACGATATCCATGAACTGATCTGCCTTATCCGTTGGCAATAGTTTATTACCATCTCTTATAATATAACCTGTTTTTATGATATTTTCAATGATTCCTGCTCGCGTTGCCGGAGATCCCAGGCCGCGATCCTTCATGGCGGCCCTGAACGCCTCATCTTCTATATCCTTGCCGCATGTCTCCATGGCGGCCAGCAGCGTATCTTCTGTATACGGTTTAGGAGGCTGCGTCTTTTTCTCCTCCTTCCGGACGGCCTTGGCCGTATATTGACCGCCTTCCTGAAGCGCCGGCAGGATCTGCTCTTTATCCTGCTCCTCGGCGCCCTTCTTCAGGAACGCCTTCATACAGTTCACGATGTTCCGGAAGCCGGCGTCTAAGACGGTCTTTCCGGCAGCGTCGAAAGTGACGCCTTCGATGTCCAAGGCGACCTTCGTGGTCGTATATCGGTATGGAGCATAGACTGCGGTCAACAGCCGGCCCGTGATCAGTGCGAGGACGTTCTTCTCGGCGGTGGGGAGCTGCTGGTATGCTTCAGGAGTCAGGAGCATGGTCGGCAGGAGCGCGTGGTGGTCGCTCACCTTACCGTCGTTGATCACATTTTCTACATGGATACTATTGACGTCATAATTTTTTAAATTTAAGACTTCAAAAAATCCGTTATCCTGAAGACCGTCGATCAGAATCTTGGTAGAGCCTGTCATATCCGTCGTTAAGTACCGGCTGTCCGTCCTGGGATATGTCGATAGTTTTTTCTCGTAAAGGGCCTGCACGAGATCCAGTGTCTGCTGCGCGGAGTAGCCCAGCAGACGGTTCGCGTCTCGCTGCAGCGTCGTCAGATCATAAAGAGCAGGAGGATTCTCAGTCTTATTTTCTTCTGTGATGGCCGTTACCGTGCCTGTCCTGCCGGCACAGAGCCGGATCAGTTCTTCCGCTCGCTCGGAGGAATCTGCTCTGGTACGTGCCTCGAAATGCAGATCGTCTGATGCGAGCTCTGCGATCAGGTTATAGTAGGTCGTGGGCTTGAAATCCTTGATGTCCTTTGCGCGCTGCACGATCAGATTGACCGTGGGCGTCTGTACACGGCCGCAGTTCAGCGTGCCGGCATTGGGGTACAGCTTCGTGTATAGGCGGGTCAGGTTCATGCCATAGACCCAATCTGCCCGCTGGCGGCATCGTGCAGCATAATAGAGGCTGTCGTAATCGCTGGAGGGCCTGACAGAGGCCAGACCGTCCCGTATGGACTTTTCTTCCATCGAGGATATCCAGAGCCGAGAGAAGGGCTTTGTGCAGCCTGCCTGTTCATAGACCAGCCGGAAGATCAGTTCCCCTTCCCGCCCTGCATCGGTGGCCTCGATCAGTTCGTCCACGTCCGCACGGTGCATCAGTTCCTTAACGATCTCGAACTGATCCCGCGTTCCAGGCGAGACCATGGTGCGATATGCGGACGGTATGATCGGCAGATCCTCCAGGTTCCAGGTCTTGTACGTCTCGCTGTATGCCTCCGGCGGGGAGAGCTCGATCAGATGTCCGACGCACCAGCTCACCAGATAATTGTTTCCGGATTTATAGCCCTTTTCGTTCTTCGTGGCGCCCACGACCCTGGCAATCTCTCCGGCCACGGAAGGCTTTTCTGCAATGATCAGTTTCATTTGTTCCTCCTTTACAAATTTTGAATTTATAAATTTAAGAAGTCATAAATTCTGGTGCTTGTTCTTCAGCTCCACCAGAAGGGAGCGGAGCTCTGTCGTAGGCATGTTCAGCTCCTTCGTCAGTGCGACGATCTCGAACGTTTCCATTTCCGCGATGCTTTTTTTGAGCTCTGTGATCCGGTGCTGCAGGGCTGCCTGTTGCTGCAGGGCCCGCTCCAGTTCTGCGCGCTTTCGTTCCAGCTTTTCAGCCAGGCTAGGTTTTGCCATTTTCTTTCTCCTTTCTTAGTCTTGAATTTGCTCCTCTTCGATCGGGCCGGTGTAACCGTCCAGATAGAATGCGGCGGACGTCTTATAGCCGTCACCGTCAAAAAAGCCTTTACCCATGGTGTATTCCAGATGCAGATGCGGGCCGGTGGCCGCCCCGGTAGAGCCCACCTTGCCGATGACCGTGCCCTTTTGGACAGCGTCATCAATGGCGACGCTGACCGATGACAGGTGGCAGTAGACCACGTCGGCCGTGGCGGCCTCGTTCTGCACCCTGACATAATTGCCCCACCCGTCCGCATCATAGCCCACATCGATGACCGTGCCGGTCAGGACATTGTTCACCGGCGTGCCGTCCGGCTGTGGGATATCTATGCCGTTATGCATGCGCAGCTGGCCATCGATAGGGTGCCATCTCCAGCCCCATCGGGAATTGACGGTATATTGTCCGTCATTGGAGTCATAGAACGGATTGCCGAGCTCCTTTTTGGCCGTATAGCAGCCCACGGTGTACATGCAGTCGAAGAGCACCTGCTCTTCCGCCGTCAGTACGTCCGGTTCCTCCTCCAGATATTGGGCCACGTCGATCGATGAGATATAGATGCTCATGTGCCATACCTCTTCCCCGTCCCGCAGCTCCCGCCACCTTCGACCGGTATAGGTATGCAGCTTGGCGTGCAGATCTTCGATTTCCGCTTCCACATCAGAAAATTGATAGTCCTGGTACTTGGCGTCAAGATACATCAGCACATAGTCCGCGTTGGTGTATATGGTGATGTCATCGGCCGGCACTTCCGGACTGCCCGGCCGGTCATCGTAATAGAAATCCACCTCATCGACATCGTCCTGGTATCTGGACGGGTCGGAGAGCTTCTCACGCAGCATTTTTGCATATTCTGCATCAAGCTCCGTTACATGAAGGTATGCCTCCATGAGCTCCTTGTCGTCCGCCTTCAGGCTGATGGCCGGCAGGAGCGATCCGATGAACATGCATAGGACGGCCACGATCGCAATGACGGCGATCACGATCAGGGCGACGGGATTGCCCACTGCAGCAGTCACCAGCCTGGCAATGAGACTAGCCGCTTCCTTGACCAGCTTGATGGCCAGCTCCGTCGTCTTTTTGACGATCTTAGCCGTTGTCTTCAGGACGACCTTCGTGCCTTTATAGGTCATCTTAGCGGTCTTGACGGTAGCTTTTCGGGCGGTGTTGGCCGCCTGTGCTGCACCTTTGGCACGGACGACGGCGTCCTTTGTCTTGACCATGGCCTGTATGCCAAGGTCATCGGAGCCGTGGAAATTCTTGATGGCGTTCTTTGCCTCGAATGTCAAGATCCTTTTGACGCTGGAACCGCTGCTCTTGATGCCCTGCCGCATCTTTGTCTTTAACGCGGTACGTGCAGAGCCGCCGTAGTCGTCCTTGGATATGGTCATGGCCGCTGCGGTCTTGACCATGCCGCCGGCGACCGTCTTGCCGGCCAGCGCAGCGTATTTGCCCGCCTTGTACGTATATTTGCCGGCCAGCTCCGCGGAATGGCTGTTCAGTTCAGATCCTCGGATCTGGGACAGGACCGTTTTCTCGACGAACTGGAACGGTTTTTTAATGGCGGGATTCTTTTCCACGGACCCCTTGCCTTCGACGCTCTGGGGCCGGTATCTCTCGGCCTGATAATAAGCAGCGTTGTCACGATCTGTCTGTTCCCTGATCTGTTCCGTCATTCTGTTCTCCTTGCTGCTGGGCCGTCACTTCTTCGATCTTGGTGGTCATGATCTCATAGAGGGCGTTGTCCTTCGGAAAATTGTCAACAAACGGCACGATGCTCTTGCCGGCGAACAGCAGTCCGCTGCCTGCAGTAGTGTTGGTCACATAGGAGAGCTGTTTGTCGCTCATATTGAGGAGCCCTGCCAGCTCTACACGGTCAGGCTGTGCTTGGTTCAGCATCATGATGAAATCGCTGTTTGACAGCATTCTGCGGGCCAGATCGGACAGGAGCAGCGTCTCCACGTTTTGGGTGATCGCCGTGGGGATCGCGCCCCATTTTCGGCTGCGGCTCCAAAGTTCAAAAAAGTACTGGGCGCTGTATTCATTGCTGAACAATAGCTGGATCTCGTCTATATAGATCCAGGTGCGCTTGCCGATCGCCCTATTCTGGGTGATCCTGTTCCAGATCTGATCCAGGACGATCAACATGCCCAAGGTGCGGAGCTGCTTTCCGAGATCCCTTATGTCATAGACCACGAGCCGGTTCTGGGTGTTGACGTTGGTATGGTGCGAGAACACCGACAGCGTCCCGTCTATATACAACTCAAGAGATAGCGCCAATGCTTTTGCGTCCGCTTCAGGCTGTTCCTTCAAGATCGCATAGAAGTCCTTCAGCGTAGGCACACGGTTCTTTGCCGGATTTGCAAAATATTTCTGGTATGCCAACGTACAAGATCTCGATACTAGGGATCGCTGCCCTGGCGTCAGGCCTGTCCTGCCGCCCACCAGGAGCTCCACCATTGTCAGGACGAACTCTGCCTTCAGCAGCATCGGATCGTCCTCATCGGCATAGTTGTCCGTGATGTCCATCGGGTTGATATAATTTGTGCTGCCTGCAGATATATGGATATGTTCTCCATGGAAGCCGGCAGCGATGGGCGCATATTCGCACTCCGGATCGATGATCAGGACTTCTGCATTCGGATCATTGAGCAGGACATTAATCATCTCTCGTTTAGCGGCGAAGCTCTTGCCGGAGCCTGGCGTCCCAAGGATCACGCCATTCGGAGCTTTGAGGCTGTAGCGGTTGAAAAAGATCATGTTCCTGGAGAGCGCATTCAGACCGTAGTACATGCCGCCCTGCTGGTACAGTTCCTGGGACGTGAATGGAATAAATACGGCTGCGGAGGCCGTCGTCTGGGTCCGCTGCATCTCCACGCTGTTCCGCCCGATCGGCAGGGTGCTGTTGAAGCCCTCACGCTGTCTGTAATCCAGCGGCGCTGCCATGCAGCTCTTCTCCGCACAGATAGAACAGATCTGTATGACATTATCATTTAGTTTGGCCTGATCTTCCGCGAACGTATAGATCAGGATCGTGCTCCGGAACATACGCTGATTGTCGTTCTCCAGACTGTCCAGGAGCTTTTCGGCGCCGGCATATTTGCGCCTGACTTCCTGCGGCGTCGCAAATTCAGGATTTCGTCCTTTTTCGGCGGCCTTTTCCTGATGGGCCGACTGCTCCATCTCCATGAACGCCAACGTTTTCCGCACTTTGTCCAGTGCCTTGTCTTGTTTGATCTTCTGCAGATGGACAGTGATCACCATGTCGATCGGAAGATCCGTCAGCCGGCTCAGCAGCTGGTCGCTCATAGTGGACGGATAGTCCCTGATGGCCAGCACCTGGCCATAATAATTTCCTACCTCGAAGGATCTTTTATCCGAAAAATTAAACGACATGGGCGCTATGATCTGCTTGGTCGTCAGGCCGCTGTATATGAGCTGTTCGTAGCTCAGCCGGAACGGCTCATACGGCCTGGTCAGCGATTGGATCAGTTCCAGGCGTTGCGCTCCTGTCAGGGCCTCCACATCGCACCCCAGGCTCTTGAAATGGCCGGTATAGTCCGCCTCTACTCTGGACAAGGCGGCTTTTGCGTGTTCATAGTTAGAGGCGGTCGTCGTGATCGTGATGAATTTTTCTCGTATGATGCTGTTCTCGCCTTCCAGCGCCTTATCTGCCAGCATTTCGTTCATGATCTCCCGATAAGGATCTTCAGCGTCACCAGCCATTTTTAAAAACATGTTCTTTTTGAAGGCGTCCTTGTCGATGGTCCGGTTGTCGATGGTGATCTGATAGCGGAGAGGATCTTCTAACGTGTTCAGGATCTCGCAGTACCGCGAAAATATATCGATCTGTTCGTCCCGCCTGGCGGTCTGATAGTTGATGTCGGAGATCTTAAGTGTCATCGAATAAAGGCCATTCTCAATCTCACAGATGCCGTCTTCATACATTCTTACATAATCGATGTAATCAACGGCGTTCTTAGGTGCTTTCTGCTGTGCTGCCAGCTTTTTTTGCTGCGCGTTCTGCTGCGCGATGCTCTTTTTGAGCTGCTTTAAGTGTTTGTCTTGCTGCTTTGCGGCATTTTTTTGTTGTTTTTTTGTTCGGGACGAAGATTTCAGCCTCTCGTCTTGGATTTTTTGCTCCTTTTGCTCCATTTTGATAATTCCTTTCTTGTTCTTCCTCCTCCAGTAGGATCGCCGTAGGTAATTTATTGCTGCCCAAGCAGTGCCGGATCATCAACCTGGCGTATTTCTCAAAGGGCATTCCGTCCTTCGTCACGAAGCCGACCGCCATGAATGGCATGGCCTCGATGATGATGACATAACCGGTGCTGTCCATAGTCCAGCCCAAGACCTTGGTACAAAATAAGTACGAAACAACACAAAGAGCAATCGCAATGGTCATGCACGCCAGCTGTCGCAGCGATAAACCGAAAATAATCTTTTCTTTGTAGTCCTCGATCTCCACGGGAACTTCGACCTCTATAGACATGACTACCTCCTTTCCTAATTTTATAAATTTAAAACATTACATAGCGCCGCAAATACTCTTGGCCCATTTGTTCGTTGAGAAGATCGCAATGATCAGCACGATTGCATAGCCTACGATTGCCAGTAATGCAGTGTAGATCTCGCCGGTACCCATCGTCACGACTTGGCCTGCATTCCGCTGTAATAAGAACTTCGAGTTATATATAACAGGAAAAAATGTCAGGACAAGGAAGATCAGCGTACCTTGCACGCAGACTGCCGTGAAGGATTTTAAAAAATTTTTGCCGATCTGAGAAAATTCTTCGTGTGGCAGTGTCGCGATTGGGATTGGTGCAATGGCCACATACAGATACAGCTCAAAGAACCGTATGATGATGATCACATTTGCCATGATCGTAGCAATCCAGACAATAAGGAACGTCACGAACGACAAGAGCAGCGGAATGATTCCGGTGATGATGTTCAAATCCTCGATCTGGCTGCCGATTAATGTAAGATCCAAACCGTCCGAGATAGAGGTCGTGCTGTTTAGGTTGTTAATACTGCGAGTAATCTCCGCCGTCGCGTTATATATGGCCTTCAGGAGATTGGGTGTCTCATCTAGCACGATCTTGCAGATCGCGCATTTGATCAACACCTTGAAAATCAACGTCACGTTTCCTGCCGTTCCCATCTGAGCCGACTCCATTCGCAGCGACGCTTTGTGCAGCTCAAGTAGCAAAAACAATGCCAAAATTACATAAGCAACGGGCATAACGACATTATTCATGACGTTTTTAGCATAGTTGTATAGTCCTGGCTGAAAATTCCCGAACTGCCAGTATAGAACATTGGACTTGCCGCTCATATTGCTCATGCAAGCATTGATCCAGTTTAGAACATTTAAAATGGCATCACTCATTTTATTTTCCTCCGTATGATCAGGTGGAGATACTGCCGAAGAGCGCGCCGGCAGCTAAGATCAAAGCGCCACCTACGATCTGCCAGATCGCACTCTGTATGCCGGGGCCGTTATGATCCTTTAGGGAGATTCCCAACACTACAGCACCCCATGCCAGCCACAGACCGCCGCCTATGGTCACAAACTTGGTAATGAGCGACAAGACAGAATCCAATGTCACTCCGCCATCAGCAGCGTAGACCCGCAGGGTCGTTCCTGCGATGGTACACATTCCAACATAGAGCCCCATTAAACATTTCTTGATTCTTTTTTTCATCTTCTTTGTCTCCTTATGATTTTTTAATAAATAACTTTTTAAAGTTATAACTTTATGATTTTATAAATTGATTAAGTTCCGAAAGATCCACTGTCTCGATCTTATTAACCGTGCTCAGGAACGCAGTCGCGGCACTGGCAGCTCGGTCCTCAATGTTGAACCAGTTCGTCTCATCTGCATCAGCCAGCAGCTTATAGTTCGCATGATCCTCGATATTAAATTTCTGCGACATGAACGGATTACAGCCTCTGATCTTCAAAATACAGGTACGTCCCTTCATGGCGCCCACTTCGTCCGGAGTGATCAGTTCGCGGCCCATGTTCTGATCATTGGTCGTCCAAGAGCTGTTCATGCCCTTGCTGGTCGATGTGCTGCGGTTGTCCAGCGTCATCTTGCCGCACATTTTGGATATGTATTCAAGCGTGCTCTGCTCCATGCCGCCCAGGAACAGCAGCGTGTCGCAGTTACCGGTGATCACCTCCCAGGTGTCCTTATACAGATTCTTGATCTGCGCAAGGTTTTGAATTATGATATTCAGACTGATCCGGCGGGATCTGATCGTTGAAATCAATATGTCGAGCTGCGGAATCTGGCCGATATTTGCAAATTCGTCCATGATGCAGCGTACCGGGAACGGCAGCCTGCCTTTATAATCGTTGTCAGCACGGTAGACCAGTATATCGAACAACTGCTGGAACATCATGGCAGCCAAGAAATTAAAACTGCGGTCCGTATCCGGAATGATGACAAAGAGCGCAGTCTTTTCGCTGCCGATCTGATCCAGTTCCAGCGTGTCACCGGAAACGATATGCTGGATAGAGGCGATGTTGAACGGAGCCAGCCGGACGCCCACAGAGATCAGAATGCTCTTTGCCGTTTTGCCAGCTGCAAATTTATAGATCTCATATTGTTTGACAGCAAAATGATCCGGATTGCGCTCCTTCAGCTCGTCGAATAAGATATCAAGAGGGCTCTTATAGTCCTCATCATCTTCTTTGACTTCTGCCAACCGGATCATCTCCATGGCAGTGCCGATCGTCCTATCCTCTGGACGCGCCTCGAACAGGATATAGCCAAAGATAGCCTCCAGCAGCGCGATCTCTGACTTTTCCCAGAAGTCTCCGGCGCTCTTGCTCTGCGGAGAATTGGTATTTGTGATCAGGTTATTAATAAGCTTCAGGATATCGTCCTCAGTCTTCAGGTATGCGAACGGATTATAGAGATCGCTTATGTCACGATTGATCAAATCAAAGACCTTCACTTTATATCCGGCGTCAGCGAACATCTTGCCCACTTCATGGATCAGTGTGCCCTTGGGATCGGTAATCACATAGCTGCTATGGAGCTGCATCAAATTGGGCTTGACGTAAAATCTCGTCTTACCAGATCCTGATCCGCCGATGACCAGGACGTTCTTGTTCCGGTTGAAATCGTCCGTCTTAGTCCTCTTCATGCGGTCGGACATGGACAACCGTTCTGTCGCGGTCAGCAGAAGATTATTCTGATAATCCGGATCTATATAATTCTCAATGTCCTTGGGCGTGCCCCATGCCGCAGATCCATGTTCTCGGCCGTACATGTGCTTGGACGGTGCGAACATGAAGTACAGGAAAACGAGCCAGGGAATCGCCGCTCCGGCAATGATACCTATGATCCCAGGAGATTCAAAATAAAAAAATCGCGGATTTTCTGCTATACTCGAAAAAACGTTCAGCATTGCAGTTAATCTGTCGAGGATAGTCCCGTCGTCCGTATAGGAATTAAAGAGGTACATCATACGGTTGCCGATGAACGCTAGTATGATGGACGCGATCAAGCTCAGGATCAAGGCCGGCTTTTTGCTCTTCTGGGCCATTATCTATCCCCCCGGTCGGCTTCTGCTGTCTTGTTCTGCTCCTGCCGCTGTTGATTCTGGTTCTGTGCTGCAGCTTTCTGTTCTGCCTGATGCATAGTCTCCTTCATAGGCTGTTTTTCTTGGTCTTGATCTTGGCTCTTATCGTCCTTAAGGACGCCTTTAACCACATCGGAAAGAGCTTTATATATGAGCGCTTCGTCTTTTGCCTTAAAAAATACAGAGTGATTACCGGTCTCTTTGTCCTTCATGACGGCAAAATCCACGCCATATCTTTTCAGTTCCGTCTTCAGGGCCTTCAGATCGGCAGCTGTCAGCTCTATATTCTCAAGCTTCTGATTATGCTGCTGAGTGAGCTGCTTAATGCTCTGTTGACCGTGCGGCACATGGTTCGCCCGATCTGCCAACAGTTTTTCGATGATCTCACGGATAAGATCCAGCGTGACTTCCGTGCCGGCGCGTATTAAAACCTGTGCCGCTTGTTCTCCCATTTGTTCTGACATTTTTCAATTTTCTCCTTTCCCGAAAAAAACGACCGTTTTTTAGATTGATGATTTACGATAAAAATTTGAAAAAGGGGGGCAAATAAGCTAAAATTAAGTAACCAATAAAAGAAATGAGGGCTCAAAAATGATATTTGGTTACGCAAGAGTAAGTAAAGAGGAACAGAATATAGATCTGCAGATCGACGCATTAAAGAAATACGGCGTCGATGAGATCTTCGAGGAAAAGGTCTCTACCAGAAAGAACGTGCGCCCCGCGCTGCAGGAACTACTATCTAAGCTCCGGACCGGAGATGTACTGGTAGTCTGGAGGTTAGACCGTCTGGGCCGCACGATGAAACAGTTAATCGCCCTGGCTGAAGAATTCGAGCAGAACGGCATTCATTTCGTGTCCCTGCAGGAGAACCTGGACACCAATACCGCAACCGGAAAATTCTGTTTTCATATGTTCTGCGCTGCAGCACAGATGGAACGTGATGTTATCTCGGAAAGGACCAAAGCCGGCCTGGAAGCTGCACGTGCACGCGGGCGGAAAGGGGGACGTCCCCGAATTGCAGAGCATACGATCGAAACAGCCAGAAAAATGTGGCTGTCAAATGATTTTTCCGTTCAGGAGATCCTTGACGCCACAGGCATATCTAAAGCAGCCTTCTATAGGCGCGTGACAAAAGGAGATGGATATGACGACAAAACAAAACACACGGATCAAAAAGAATAAATTTAACGATTTTCAGCAGAATGATTACGATTTTGAAGCGCTGGAAAAAGAACTTCTGGCCAATGGATCTCCGCAGCCGAATCCGGAAGACAAGGGAGATAAAAAAAAACAGATCAATGATCTGTTGAAACAGGCAGAAGAAGGGACAAAAGCCGTCTTTGAGAGCGAAAAATATAAAAATTTCTTGCGGCAGATGGCTAAATTCCATCATTACAGCTTCCGGAATACCATGCTGATAATCCTGCAGAAGCCTGATGCCACATGTGTAGCCGGCTACACATCATGGCAGAAGAATTTCCACCGTCAAGTCCAGAAGGGCGAACGAGGGATCAAGATCCTCGCCTATGCGCCCAAAAAAGTATCTGTGACCGAACAGGTCAAAGATCAGAACGGCAATGTGATTTTAGATCCGGACGGCCGGCCGGAGACCAGGACTGTATTAAAGACGATACCGGCCTATAAGCCGGCCTATGTATTTGACGTGGCACAGACACAAGGAGAACCACTCCCTACCTTAGTTACCGATCTGACCGGCACGCCGGAAAATTACGAAGCGTTGCTGCAGGCACTCACCAATATCTCTGATAGACCTATCATTTTTGAAAATATTGACGGATCTAAAAGAGGCTATTGCACGCCGGATCGAATCGGCATAAAAAAAGATATGAGCCCGGCGCAGACCATCAAGACGCTGGTCCACGAAATAACTCATGCCGATCTCCATTATGGTGATGATGCTCCAGAACGCCATACAAGAGAAATAGAGGCCGAGAGCACGGCCTATGTTGTCTGTGACCATTACGGAATTGACACGTCAGACTATTCTTTTCCTTATCTTGCCTCCTGGAGCAGTTCCAAAGAGCTGTCTGAGCTGCAGAACAGCTTGGACAGAATCCAGAAACAAGCTGAAGATATGATCGACAAGATCGATGGGCAGCTCAAGGAGTTGCTTCAAGATAGATCTATCGAAAATCTGACCGAATATCCTGATGAGGCAAGCCCTTTCCGCTCTGCAGGCAGCACCATCAAATTGGACGAAACAGGTAATCTGACATCTACCAAGCGGAACATGAAAGATGTGGCAAATTGGACGGAAAAAGACGTTGCTCTCTTCGCGATTGAGAATGACCTAGCTCTGTTCGGTGTCGTACAGGAGGACACGCTCAAGACCATACAGGAGGCCGGCTTTACCTACCAAAATGGCCATCTTTCTTCTGCAGATGAGAAATCGGGAAAAGAAGCCCAGGGCAATCAGCCGATGAGCATGGCAGATCGGTTTAATTGGGCTAAAGAGCAGGCAAATTTGCAGTCACCAATTAACAAGACACCCAATCAGGAAAGAGAGGTAATCTAAATGTATTTCAGCGGTGAAGAAAAAGGCCTCATCAAGTTGTATATGATGGGACAGTTCGGGTCAATGGCCACGCGGACAGATCTGATAGAAGCTCTGGAGAGGGATCTCAAACTTTCAGATCCTATGACGGCAGCGATGATAAAGACCGTGGCCCAAAAATTAATTATTATCTCGGACGACGATTTCCGGCAGATCGATCTTTCAGATGCTATTTATGTAGATCCTAATGATCCTGATCCGGAAGAAGAGAACTGATCGGAGAAAAGATATGGCTGCGTGCGTATTTGAATGTAAGTATAAAAATCACTGTGACAGCTCCATGGCTGCCTGCATGTATCTTTTTGGCCGGACATCGGACAAGTGCATTTTGTGTGCCAAGAAGGACGCCTGCGCCGAATTGCTACACTCGAACCCGCCTGGTGCCCTGGTTCCGGAACCCGAATTAACTTTTTAATTTATTTTTTTAAATATGTTGACATATTTTTAATGATTTTGTATAATACTACTACAAGGTAGAAGTAACTACCAAAATGTTTGTCGCTCCCCGAACGCGACTAATAAATGGTCGGGATCAAAATGTTTGTCGCTCCCCGAACGCGACTAATAAATGGTCGGGATCAAAATACAAGTAAGCTCTGTCGAAAGACAGAGCTTTACTTTTATAGAGAGGTACTCAATTTGGACAAACCAAATACTCAACTATATTTCCTTTCCGACCAATATTTTCGAGATTTTCCTGATGATAAATTAATGCGAAACAAAGAAATATTAGATGGAGTACAAAGGAAAAGGCCTTTCTTCTTGGCATTTACCGATAAAAAAAATCCTAATATACAATGGTTAGTTCCTATCAGTTCAAAAACCGAAAAATATCAAAAAATAGCACAAAAAAAAATAGAAAAATACGGCAGATGCAATACTATTTGTTTTGGTTCGGTATTTAATCGTGATGCTGCTTTTTTAATACAAAATATATGTCCTTCTACTAATAAGTATTTAATCCCATATATAGATAAACACAAGCAACCTGTTAAAATTAGTAAACCGATTGCCTTGAACGTTATCAAAAACGCTTATAAAGTTTTATCTTTGCTAGAACATGATGGCATAAATCTTATATATCCTGATATATATAAAATATATAAATCATTAAATTTGCAAAAAGATTTGCAAAATACGCAATCCAATACAAATGTTCCAGAATCAGAACATGAGACTGAAGCTTCGGAAGAAAAGTCGGCCTCCGAGACTGAAACTTCAGGACAGGAACAGCTCGGCGATAATATAACTGAAGATTCAGGACAGGAACAGTCCAGCGATAATACTCCTGAAGATTCAGGACAGGAACAGTCCGGCGAGAATATAACTGAAGATTCAGAACGTTCCGAACAGAGACAATCCGGCGAGAATATAACTGAAGATTCAGAACGTTCCGAACAGAGACAATCCGGCGAGAATACAACTGAAACTTCAGGACATACGCAGCTGTCCTTTAACGATATCGCTGAAGCTGCGAGACAGAAGGCCAATTTACATAATGCAACTATTTCTAAGGATAAACATAATCATTCCCAGCAGGAAGAGCTATAAAAAAAGCCTCTCAAAAGAGAGGCTTTTAAAGTATCACCACGCATACCAGAGGGAATCAAGTTGCCGCTTCAGCTGCAGCAAGTCCTCTTTTGTGCCTTCTGGTATCCTGTCGCCGTTCTTCAGATAGCACTCGATCATGGCTATCATCGTATCCAATTCGTCCCTCTGCTCAATCTCAATCATACCGCCTTCAGCTACTTTCATACTGTAAACTCCTTTCGATTAACTTCATAAATTTATAATATTATAACATTTTAAATTTAAAAAGTCAATGCATTTTCAAATTTCTTCCATGCCCTTTTTCGCATTTTTCTGTTCTGCAGGACGGCCTTGTTGTACAGTCTCTTTTTTGGTCTCATCGGCAGCAAGCTTGTTCTTGTCATATCTTTCCTTACCACTTTGCCGCTGCAGCTGATCCACTATATCCTGCGCTCTACGTATATCCGTGATGCGCCGGTCAATCTCTTTGATATCTCCGGACAGTTCTGCAGCCTGTTTATCCTGATCCTGAATCAGACTGAGCACCTTATTCGGATCTACTGCCGGATTGACGCCCATCTTCTCCAGCTGTTCTGCAGCATACTTAAATTCTGCCAGCTCACCATGGTACTTTTTTTCAAATCTGCTCTTATTTATGCCGGATTGCTGCTGAAGCTCATTGTATATTGGAAAAATCTTATTATAAGTAATCAGATATTTTGCTGCATTTTTGTATTGCAGATTCTTCTGATCTATCTGCTGGATCAGATCATGGACGCCGGCGCTCTTGTCCTGCAACCCCTTGATGCGGACGGAAAAGTCCGAATATCCTGATATTGTCTCTTGCCTGATCGTCATCAATGCTGCAGCAAGATCCTTAGCACTCGCTGCTAATCTACTCCGGCCGGACAAGGCTTGAATCTTCTCATGAATCTGTCGATCATAGGGCATAGTCCGTTCTGATCTGACCGGACTTGGACTGCTGGGACTGTTTTGGATCGGCCTCGTTCCCTTTTCAGGATCTTTTAACCGCTCCATTATCCTTTCTCTGGTATAATCCATGCCCAATCTGTCTCCTCGGACCTTCGCTGCACGTCCGTTTTTGCTTTCCACGCCTATTTTGTGGAACGTGATCCGCTGGCCTTCCAGGATCTCAATTCCGTCCTTCAGAAGCTCCTCTCGGAAGCTGTCATAATCGTTAGTCACTTGTATAGCATGATCGATCCGCTCCTGTACGAACGCCTTCCAGGAAGTGCCGGCAGCTCTGTGATGCATTTCATATTTCGACGGACTTCTCTTTTGATCAGGATTTTTAATCGTAGTCAATCCGTTCTCTTCGCATATTCGGTCACTGACCTCTCTAAGATGTGCTGCTATTTTGTAATTTTTAAATTTATGGAAATCATAAAAAGAGGTAGCGTTAAATATGACATGATTATGGATATGTCCCTTGTCCAAATGCGTCGTTATGACATATTCGTACCGTCCCTGTAAGATCTCATCAGCCCATTTTTTACCTAGCTCATGCGCTTGCTCCGGAGTGATCTGATCATACGGGCTGAATGACTGTATCATATGATGCGCCAGAACATTATTACCTCCGGTTCGATCATAATTACCTTTGACCGATGCCGCCAGTTCTGCCGTCATGGCGAAATCAAGGGACGCATATTCTGCGGTACAATTATAGGCCGAAATATAGAGATAGTCCTGTGTCTTTTCCGGATTTTCGATGTAATCGAGAGCCTTATTCAGCGTCCTGGTGATTGGGTGTATTCTCGTATATGCCATTTCCCTGTCTCGTTTCTTTGATCAATTTCATTAATTGAGTTTTTGCGTTCTTCCATTCTCTGTAATATGCCGTTTTGATGTCTTCTAGGTCATCTGCATAAACGGATCTCGTTTCATTTGCCCGTTTTGCGATCTGGTACAAATTGCGTGCGATCACTCCCATCGCCGCAGCCACTTCTCTAAATGGTGCAAAGTCTCTGACTACCACATAACCATCAAGCAACATTTTCCGTGCGTACAGAGAAAAATTATTTGTCCCTGTCAGCATCATGTTCTCTTTGATCTTTTGCGCTTCCTCTTCCGTTACCATGACGCGCAATGTTACTGTCCGTTCTCTGTTCGCCATAGGATTCCTGCCTTTTTCCTTTATGTCTTTTTTCGGGGTTTGGGGCGGAGCCTCAACAAGCTAAATCTCCAAAAAAGGACAACGGCCGTTTTTTGGGATTTCCGCAAGTGTGGCAACACTTGCTTTGCTTGTTCTTCCTGTGCTTCGCCCTTTTTTCTGTATTATAATAGCTTTCTTTAAAAAAAACAAGAAAAAATAAAACCGCCGAAAGGCGGTTCTACTTTACGTTCCGAATTTCAGGAAAAAGCGATCAGATCACTCCATCTGCGCGCAGCTTGACAAGATAGTTATCCAGCGCCTCTCTCACTAAAGTGGACTTATCGCAATCCATCTTGATCGCGGCGATGCTCAGATCCTTATCCTGATCCAGTGTGACATAATAGCCGACCTGTTTAGTGACGGCTCCGGTCGCCTTATCAACGCTCCGGTTCCCTCTCCCTTTACTTCTTCCTCCGGAAGATGCCTGCGTGTTTTCTTCTTTTGCTCCTGCTCCTATGCCGGAAATGAATTTTTTGGTAGCGCCCTGAACATCAAACTTTTCTTTGCTCATTTTTTATCCCCTTTCAAATATTCGTCGATGAATTGATCGTAATCCTTCGCCACGTTGTTCTTGTCGTTATATGAAAATATATCAGTCAGGTTGGCCTTTGCCTCCTCGACTATCACAGACGTCCTGATATATGTCTTGTACAGAGGGACATCTATCTGCTGGGCAATCGACGCAGCCAGCTCGCGGATTCCCTGCTCCATATTCGTTCGCGGATTATATCTTGTCATCAGGATTCCTGCGATCTTTAATTTTTTGTTTCCGTATTCCTGAACGGTCCGGACCAGATTATACAGATTAATGATTCCTTTTACTCCATCATAGCCACAGGCCGGAATAATGATTTCGTCCGAAGCAAAAAATGCATTGGTCGTCATTATGCCAAGGGTCGGCGGCGTATCAAGGATCACATAGTCGTACTGCTCCTTTATTGTCTCCAGCGCCCTGCTCAGCTTGTACTCCCTGCCGGTCTGACAAAATTCCATGTCCGCACTTGCCAGCGCAAGATCTGCAGGAATCAGATCGATGCTCAAATGCTGGATCGCTTCTTCAGCTGACGCAGCGCCCTTCATCAGATCGTATGTGGTCGCACGGTCTTCTGTCTCTGCTCCCAGATTAGTCGTTAGATTGCCCTGGGCATCTAAATCGACGGCCAACACTTTATAACCTCTGCGTTTGAGCCCGGCTGCCATAGTAGACGCCGTGGTTGTTTTAGCGACACCGCCCTTCTGGTTCGCTATCGATATGATCTTCATCTCACTCCCTCCTCTTCTGGATCTTCAAAGACATGGAGCGCCAACGGAAAACGCTCAAAGGACCCGTTCTGCTCTAAATCACGTTCAATGTCCTCTCGCTTGAGCGGTTCCGGCCCGTAATCGGACAGGAGCATGATCGCACCAATGGCGTCATGCCGATCATTAAAAATACTTGCTGCGTAATTAGAAATCACCTCATATTTCAGCATGTTATCGTCTCCTTTCGATTAACTTTATAACATTATAACATTTTAAAGTTAAAAAGTCAACCTAAAGATTAAACATTCCACTTGAATTTGAGGAAAAAATCGATGGCAACTACATTACGCCCCTCTTTGACATACGTATAGCTCATATCATACATCGAAACACGGTTGATCTCATCTCTTGCCTTATCCAGCACCTTATTCTTGAAGTTACCGAACGCCGGATACTTGTCCTCGCAATCGCAGCACTCGCGCAGCTCCTGCAGGGTGATTATGACATGAGATCCATTATCAGGCACGTTACCGTGCATGATCTTGCTCTGTAGGATCTCGAATATCCGGATTCCATACACCGATTTCATCGCAAGGACTTCGCCCAATGTGTATTGCGTATAATGCTCCTTCAGGTTCAGGAGGAACGGTTTCAGCTCTTCGTTCAGCTTGATCGCTACTCCATATCCCGCCTTATACTCACATCTGCTGACCCACGGGATCTTAATGAACCGGACCGTCTTTCCCTTGGAGACCTCCCTGACATAGACCGGATTCCTGATGATATCTTCCGTGATATCCTCTATATCGCGATATATGTTTTCCGGAGAGACCTGCAGGAGATCCGCCAGATCATGTATGCTGATGATATATGGCTTCAGCTCCTCATCGGAACGGACAACCTGCATGATGGCGCTCCTGATCAGCTTGGAGCTGTTCAGCTTCAACGCCTGTTTTCCGCCGATCAGCGAATTGGCCTGCACTACATAATTGCGAGTATCCAAGCAAAAGTCGAAGGACAACTGCCCTTCTATCTGTTTCGTTCTTCTTTTCGCCATATAAATCACCTTTCTGAAAGTTGGTTATTTATGCTCATTATACCAAAAATTACCTTTTTGTAAATAGGTTATTTTTTGTACGGAACCTCGAAAAAAAAGACTATCAAAAAGTTATTTTTAAAAAGTTATCCACATTGCAAAAACTATCAAAAGGTATTTTTAAAACTATCAAAAGGTTATTTTTTAACTATCAAAAGGTTATTTTTAAATTTCTGTGGATAACTCTGGGAAGCCCTGATTTTACTGGCTTTGAAGGGGGTCGATGGGTCAATTTTTTGGGTATCTAATTATAAAACTATATAATTATCTGTTTTATATAACTTATATATAGCAATTTTTTCGCTATCAAAAAGTTATTTTTCAAACGGCCGAAATCTTCGTTCCAGAACTTCACTCCAGAACAGAAACAGCGATAGCAGGATAGCAGTACGGCTATATTTAATAACTGGAACCGCGTAGAAGCCCCGTAAAGCCGTTTTAAGGGCTGCAAAGGTAAATTTCCCCGTCCGACCCCCTTTTTTTCGCTCTATGAGGCTTGTACGCAGTCAAAAAGGCAAAAAAATCCTTTAGTCAACAGAGCTATCAAAAGGTTACGCCAGCACGTTTTCAGGCTGGTATTATTAAATATTAGCAAATATTCGTGCAAGGCATTGCTTTTAACGTGCAGTTGGGATATACTATAATAACCACCAGCAGGAAAGGAGATGATTGCATGGCTGGAACTACAACGAATATCAGTATCCGCATGGATACCGATCTGAAGGCTGCAGCAGATGACCTTTTTACAGATCTTGGCATGAACCTGTCCACTGCGTTTAACATTTTTGTTCGGCAGTCGCTCCGTGAGGGACGGATTCCGTTTGACATTGCCCTAACGCCCAACAAAGAAACGATTGCCGCAATGTTAGAGGCGGAACGGATTGCACGTGATCCCAGCGTAAAGCACTATTCCGATGTGGAAGAAGCACTTCAGGAGTTGAAACGATGAACCGCGATATTGTCTGGACTACCAGATTCAAAAAGGACTACAAACTGGCAGTAAAACGCCACTTCGACATGAAGCTGCTAGATGATATCATCAGGGCGCTGTCGCGTGGAGAAACGTTGCCGGAGAAAAACAAAGATCATGAGCTGAGTGGTGATTTCGTAGGATACAGGGAATGCCATATTCAGCCGGATTGGTTATTGATCTACCGCATTGAGGACGATGTGCTGGTGCTGACATTGGCCCGCACCGGAACACATAGTGATCTGTTCAGGAATTGAATGTAAGTATAAAGACACCGCCGTATGGAGAAATCCTATACGGCGGTTTTCTTTGTTGACATTTTTTGTAAATCATTTTACAATGATACTGTATAAAAAACGGTCGTTTTTAATACGGCAAATAAAAAAATACGATTTATGGCCGGTCATCGGCAAATAATTGTCTATAA